>JBAWDI010000289.1:0-16857 GCA_049590695.1 Bryobacteraceae bacterium | reverse complement strand
CGGCAAAGCGTGCCGCCGTTGGTATCGCACAGGCACAGGACATCGGCGCCGGCCTTGTGCGCGGCCTCCAGGGTGCGCAGGGCGTAATCGGGATTGGCGATGTAGCCGTCGAAGAAATGCTCGGCGTCGTAGACCACTTCCTTGCCGTGGTCCTTGAGGTGCTTCACAGTTTCGGAAATCAGCTTGAGGTTCTCCTCCGGGGTGATACCCAGGGCGCGTTTTACGTGCAGGTGCCAAGTCTTGCCGAAGATCGACACCGCTGGCGTACCCGCTTCCGCCAGCGCGCGCACGTTGCGGTCCTCCTCGACGGGATTTTTGGCAAACCGCGTGGAGCCGAAGGCCGTCAGCTTGGCGTGCTTGAGCTTCAGCTCCACCATGGCGCGGCTGAAGAACTCCTTGTCCTTGGGATTGGACCCGGGCCAGCCGCCCTCAATGTAGTCGATGCCAACCTCATCCAGTTTCTGCGCAATGACGAGCTTGTCATCCACGGAGAAGGAGACGGATTCGCCCTGCGTACCGTCCCGGAGAGTGGTATCGAACGTAAAGATCTTCATGTGTCACCGCCGCCGGTGTTATTCCGTCGGCACGCCGGCTTCCTTCTTCTTCTTGAGGAACGGCATCATCTCGCGCAATTCTTTCCCCACCGTTTCGATGGGCTGATGGCGGGCCGCTTCCCTCATGGCCAGAAAGTTCTTGCGCCCGGTGCGGTTCTCTTCGATCCACTGCCGCGCGAACTCGCCGGACTGGATCTCGGAGAGGATCTTCCGCATTTCGGCGCGCGTCTGCTCATTGATGATGCGCGGCCCGCGTGTGTAGTCGCCGTACTCGGCCGTGTCCGAAACCGAGAAGCGCATGTAGGCGAGGCCGCCTTCCTGAATCAGGTCGACAATCAGCTTCAACTCGTGCAGGCACTCGAAGTAGGCGATCTCGGGAGCGTAGCCGGCGGCCACCAGGGTTTCAAAGCCGGCGCGGATCAGCTCGCTCGCTCCGCCGCACAGCACCGCCTGCTCACCAAAGAGATCGCTCTCGGTCTCTTCCTTAAAGGTGGTTTCGATGACGCCCGCCTTGAGGCAGCCGAGCGCCAGCGCATAGGCCAGCGCGCGTTCGAGCGCCTGTCCGGTGGCGTTCTGCTCCACGGCCACCAGGGCCGGCACGCCCACACCCTCGGTGTACAGTTCGCGCACACGATGCCCCGGCGCTTTGGGCGCGATCATGGACACGTCCACACCCGGCGGCGGCGCGATCTGTTTGAAGTGGATATTGAAGCCGTGGGCGAACATGAGGGTCTTGCCCGGGGTCATGTGCGGCGCAATGTCCTTGTTGTACACCGCCGCCTGTATGGTATCGGGCACCAGGATCATGATCACGTTGCCCACCTTGGCGGCTTCGGCGGTGGTCATGACCTTCAGCCCGGCGGCTTCGGCCTTGGCCCAGGAAGGGCTGCCGGGGGCTTCGCTCACCACGACGTCCACGCCGGAATCACGCAGGTTCAGTGCGTGGGCGTGGCCCTGGCTCCCATATCCGATAATGGCGACTGTGCGCCCGTTCAAGTACTCCAGATTTCCGTCTTTTTCGTAGAATCGTCTCGACATTATGTGCTCCAAGAACCGCTCGGGCCCAGAGGGCGCCCCGTTCGCGGCTCGGTTAACTCAATCAACTATCTCTTCCATCCTGGTCCCGTCCTTGGTCGGCACGGGGGGCTGCAAGCGCAGCTTCTTAGTCTCCAGGCCGATCGCCAGCGCGCCCGAGCGCGTCACTTCGATCTCGCCATAACTGCTCATCACATCGATAAATTCGCCCAACTTCTCCGGATCGCCGGTGGCCTCGATGGCAAATCCCTCGGTGGAGGAATCCACCACGCGCCCGCCGAAAATCTCGGCCTCTTTCAAGACCGCCGTGCGCGATTCCTGCGGCATTCGGATGCGCACCAGCACCAACTCGCGCACCACCGCCGGAGAATCGGTCAGGTCGGTAGCCTGCAACACGTTGATCAGCTTGTTCATCTGCTTGATCACCTGCTGGCGCTGCGCGGAGTCCACGTCCACCGCTATGGTCATCCGCGAGAGTTCGGGGTCGAGCGTGCGCGCCACCGTCAAGCTCTCGATGTTATAGCCGCGCTGGCTCAGCAGTCCGGTGACCCGCATCAGGGCCCCCGGCTTGTTTTCCAGGACTAGGGATATCACTTGCAGCATAATCCATTCCTCGTCATTCCGCCGGAACGGCCACGGGTTGCGGCGGCCCGAGCACCATTTCCTCAAGCCCGGCGCCGGCGGGCACCATGGGGTACACGCACTCGAACGGCGTGACTTTCACGTTCAATAGATACGGGCCCGGTTCCGCCACGGCCTCTTCCAGCGCGGGCGCCAGTTCCCACGGCTGGTCGATGATTCTGCCCTTGAAGCCATAGGCGGCCGCCAGTTTTTCCACGTCGGGGAAACCATCCAGCTCAACCGCGCTCAGCCGGTTGTTGTAGAACAGCGTCTGCCACTGCCGCACCATACCGAGGTGGCCGTTGTTCATCACGATGATCTTGATGGGCAGCCCGTTGCTGGCGATGGTGGACAACTCGGGGATGGACATCTGGAACCCGCCGTCGCCCACGATGGCAAAAACCAGCTTGTCGGGACGGGCGAACTGCGCGCCGATAGCCGCGGGGATTCCGAAGCCCATGGAGCCGAGACCGCCGGAGCTCAGCCAAAGACGGGGCTCGTTGAACCGGACAAGCTGCGCCGCCCACATCTGGTGCTGCCCCACGTCGGTAGCGATGATGGCCCGGCCACCCGAGAGCCGGTCGATCTCGGCCATGAGGTGTTGCGGCTTGATCTCGGTTGCGGACGCCGGCGCCTCGAACGGATGCTCCTGTTTCCACTGCCGGATACGATGCCACCAGGCCCGCCGGGCGGCGCGGAGCGTTTCATCGGGCGCATGCTTGCTCTCCGCCAGCAGCTTGTTCAGCTTGACGAGGACGCGCTTGACATCGCCCACGATGGGCACGTCGGGCGCGCGGTTCTTGCCGATTTCCGCAGGGTCGATGTCCACGTGGATCACCTTGGCGTGCGGCGCAAATGCCGCCAGGCGCCCCGTAACGCGGTCGTCGAACCGCACGCCCAGGGCGATCAGCAGGTCGCATTCCGTCAATGCCATGTTGGCCGCATAGCTGCCGTGCATACCCGGCATGCTGATGAAATTGGGGTGCTCGGAAGCCAGGCCGCCCAAACCCATCAGGGTGAGCACCGCCGGCAAATCCGCCAGCTCGACAAACTCGCGCAGTTCTTTCGCCGCGCCCGCCGCAATGATGCCGCCGCCACCATATACCAGCGGCCGATGGGCCTCCTGGACGAGTTGCGCCGCGCGGCGAACCTGGCCGGTGTGGCCTTCGGTGAAGACCCGGTACCCGGGCAGGTGAATCGCCGTCACTGGCTGATAGTGGCCCTGGGCTTGCAACACATCCTTGGTGACATCCACCAGCACCGGACCCGGGCGCCCGCTAGCCGCCACGTAGAACGCTTCGTGGATAATCTGCGCCAGGTCTTCCAGTCTCTTGACCAGGTAATTGTGCTTGGTGCAGGGACGCGTGATGCCGAAGGTATCGGCCTCCTGGAAGGCGTCGCTGCCAATCAGTTTGGACGTAACCTGGCCGGTGATGGCGACCACCGGGATGGAATCCATCAAAGCGTCCACCAGCCCGGTGGTCAGGTTGGTGGCGCCGGGACCGGAGGTGGCGCAGCAGACCCCCACCTTGCCCGTCGAGCGCGCGTAACCCTCCGCCGCAAACGCCGCATTTTCCTCGTGGCGCACCAGCACGTGACGGAGGGGATGGTCGTAGAGGACATCGTAAAACGGAATGGTGACTCCCCCGGGATAGCCGAACAGGCAATCCACACCTTCCCGAACCAGGCATTCCACCAGCATTCTTGCGCCGCTCATCAACGTCGACATATGTTCCGCCTCAAATAAGTCGCTACCTAACAAAAAAGGCCATCAGCCGGGCTGCTTTCCCCGCCGATGGCCTTGGAGCTTGCTCCGGCTGGCCTTCAAGCGGGGCCGGCTACGATGACCACAATAATAATAATGCTTCCGGAAATAGCGATAGGGTTGGAGGGATGGGAACAAACCAGCCGGTCTCGAACGCCGTTGAGCATCGCTGAACTCACCATCAAGTTTAGCCTGCCAGTCCAGTTAAATGCAAGTGGGGCAGACGATCGGTTTCCATCGTCTGCCAACTCCGAGGCGCTTCTCGCGGTTGGCAGACCACACAAGACGATGGTCTGCCCTACAAGCAGCACGACCACGCCGGCGGCGCGGCGCGCGGCCGTGCTTGCTTGGACAGCAGAAAAAAGTGGTTCCCCCCGGCCTCCACCAGTTGATGGGTCTCCATCGCCGCTGCTTCGACTGCCGCGCGGTACTGTTGCGGAAGCAGGAAGTCGCTGGCGGGATGCGCGCGAATCATCCGCGCCAGTTCCTCCGGCGACCCGGCCAGAATGAGGGTTCCGATGGGCTCGCCGGAATCCAGTCCCCACTCCCTCAGGCGCTGCCGGAATACCGGTTCCCATTGGGCGAGGCCGTCGAACTGCGCGGCCGTGAGAATGATCCCCATGCCGCCGAAGTCCATGCCATACCGCCCGCCACCCAGGTTGGCGCCCACCAGGCAGTAGCGCAATCTCGCCAGGGGCAGCGTGGAGGCGTAGAGGTCGTCATCCATCCCCACCACGATCAGCTCGTTGCCGCGCGCGCGCTGGCAATACCCGGAGACGAGCGGCGCATCCGCCTGCACCGTGCCGCGCTGGAATGAGAGTCCCCACGGCGCTGCCGGCGCGGCGGCCTTGGCCACAAACGCGGCGCCGATCAGCGCGAGCATCCACGGCGCCCTCCGCTTCGAAAAAAGCGGCCCATACGCCGTGGCCAGAATCGCCAGTGCCGGCACCATGGGCAGCAGGTACGAGATGTTGCGATACTGCCAGCCAAAGACGGCCGCCGCCAGCGACGCCAGCCAGCACAGCAGCAGAACCGGCGCGGAGGACCATTTGCGCATTTCCACGACGAACCCAGGCAGGGCGGTCAGAGCCACCGCCGCGAGCACCGGGTCGACCAGCGCCAGGCGCATCAAGTAGAAGAGCGCCTGGTTTTCCTGCGAGGTCTGAGGAGGCGCGCCGGCGCCGAATCCCAGGATCTCGACTCCAATGTGTTCCGCCCAGAACCACCGTCCATGGACACACAGTTGGTACACGAACCAGGGCGCCGCCAGCGCCAGGGCCAGCGCCACCGCCAGGCAAGCGCGGGAAAAACCCGGCCGCTGGCGGCGGGGTCCGGCCAGCCAATAGAGCGCCAGCACGCCGAGTGGCAGCACCCCAGCCACACTCTTGGTCAGGATAGCGGCAGCCACCGACCCCGCGAAGCCCCACAGCGCGCCCCTGGATTCCAACCAGGGGTCGGAGAAAAGACAGAACATGGCGGCGGTGTAAAAAGTCACCAGCAACCCGTCGGTCATCGACATTCCGGCCAGGACGTGCCACAGGTGATTGGAAACCAGCAGCACCGCGGCGCACGCGCCGGCCTGCCAGGAGCGCAGTTCCGCCGGCCATAGAAACACCAGACAAACCGACAGGCTGGCGAGCAGCGCGGCCAGCAGCCGCAGGGCCAGCCGCGAAACCCCCAGAATGCGCACCGAAAGCCCGGACACCCACATCAGCAGGGGCGGCTTATACAGACCGTAGCGGCCCATAAAAACGGGGGTGAGCCATCCGCCCTGGCGCGCCGCGCGAATGGCGCTGTGGGCGTAGAGGGCCTCGTCCTGCGCCGTGACTTTAGAAATCGGATCGACATAGTCGCCGGCCAGGCCCACGCGGGCCGAGCGGACCAGAAGGGAGGCCAGCGCAAGCAGGGCAACGGCACACAAGGTCCGTCGCATATACTTCACGACGATAACACGGAGTTGTGGGGCAGATTGTCAATCTGCGGCGGGTTGGCAACCCGCCAGTTGCGCCGGTAAACGGGGTACCCTCTGGGTCGCGCGCAGGATACCATCCTGCCCCACAGCCTACTGGTGCTGGATGTGCACGACCTCGGAACTGTAGGGCGTCGGCAGTTGCACGGGCACTCCGCTTTGCATCAACTGCGTGCCGGTCTGGAAATAGAGGGACGGATCAATCGCAAACCACACGGCGTACGGCTGACCGGGAATCAGGCCCAGAGGATAAAAGATGTAGTAACCGGCGCCATCGGAATCCGCGCGAGTGACGACCGCGACGGCGTTGTCAGTGGCTGGATCATAGCTCTGAATGACATCGGTCGCGTTGTCAGCCGGAGGCAGGATGTGGTACACCTTGCCCGCCGCGACGTCGGCGCGCTGGCTCTTGTAAACGCCGATCTGCTGGCCCAGGAACACCACCTGGTCCGGCGTGAGGTCCACCAGGCTGTTCATGAGCACCCAATTGCCGCCGAACATGTAGCTGCCGGTGGCGTACGAATTGAGACCGTCCGAGGCGGGCATGTAGCGGTCGGCGTAGCGCGGGGAGAATGGGTACGTCGCGCCGTAAACCGCGCGGCGGGACGCCAGCGAGCCGGATGCGTCGTTGGTGATGGAGGTGAGGTAGCTCTTCACCATATTGAACGTCATCATGCTGCCGCCATCCTCGCAGTTCTCCCAGTACACGTTGGGCCGCGCCGCCTGGATGGCGGACACCACCGCGTTCAAACCATCCACGGCGTTGGCGTAATTGCTGTCGTTGGGGTCGTGCGTGTGGGTGGTCTTGGTGCACTGCTTGACCATGTTCTGGCCGTCCTGAAGAATCCAGTCGACATGGTATTGGTCGATGATGCGGATGCCTTCCTGGATGAGCCAGTCGCGCGTGGGCTGATTGGAGAGACACAAGGAGCTGGCGCCGAAGTAGCCGTCGCTCTCGGTGGACGTCCAATCCGGGTTGGCCTGCAGGACGGGGCTCGCGGGGTCCGCTTCGGTCAGCGCGAAATGCAAACCGAACTTCATGCCGAGGGAATGCACATAATCCGAAACGGCGGAGAGGCCATGGGGGAACTTGGCCGGATCCTCATACCAATCGCCGATGGCACGGGCCCAGCCCAGATCCACGATAAACAACTCCACCCCAACGGAAGCGGCCACGTCCGCGTTGCGCATCAAGGTCTGTTCGTCGATCTGCTCCTGGTACGCCCAGGAGTCCCAGGCGACGTAAGGGAAGGACTGAGCGTCGGGCGGGGGCTTTGCCAGCACCGCCTCCGAGAAGCGCTGCGTGCGGTAACCAGCTTCGTCCCAGTCGCCGTGAAACAGACCCAAAAAAGCATAGGGTGTCTGGAATTCGCCGGCCGGCGGCACCGGATGGTTCAAATCGAGCACCGTAGAGGAGAACTGGACATACCCTGGAGAACCCGACTGGCGGACTGTAGTCTTCGCGCGGCCGTCGAATTCCCATCCGGCGAACAAGCCGCGCAGATTCGCGTCGCGGAGCGCGAGCCATCCGCACTGCTGCGCGTCAGCGCCCGAGTCAACCTCGACCGGGGCCCCACTCGGGTCCAACATTGTTTCCAGCGGCTCGAAGTCTTCCGGCTTCGAGTCCACCGACCACTGGTTCACGCGAAACGCGGTGTAGCTTTGGCCGGCGTCGTCAAAAGTCCACGGCAGCATGTTGATCCGGCTCACGTAGACTTGGGACGCAGTGAGATTCCGGTATATCAGGCTGTAGCGCAACACCGGCTGGTGGTCATAGACCTCGAGAAGGACCGTGATCTGGGCGGGGCTGGTCAGATCCTGAAGCACGATATACTGCCGCAGCCCCGAAGGATTGACGGTCTGGGTGTACTGGTCCAGGAGGAGGAACGACCGCTGGGCATCGAACACGTCCGTGCCGGCTTGCAAGCGCACCGGCGACGTAGGCCGGTTCGGCGACGTCGTCCATTGGTCTCCGCTTTGCAAATCGGAGATCTGCTGGGTGAGGAAATGCCCATCGGGACTAAGCTGGAAAACCGCGCTGATCCAGCCGTTGCCGATGGTCCAGGTGTTCTGCGAGGGATCGAAAATCGACTGCGCCCCAAAACCGAGAGGCGCTGCGATTGCCATCCATAACAAGATGACCGCATTCCGCATCGTTGTGTTTGCTCACTGAGTCTTATCGACTTAAACACTTTGACGGACGGAATGTTCGGTGGGATTACCTCTTTTTTTTGTAAATCTTTGTAATTGGGGAATCCCCCGATTAGTTGCGGCGGAAATCCGGTGACGGTCTCACTTGACGATATCTCGATGATTTACCTTGGCTTTAAACCCGGCTTGCACCAGATAATTGCGGATTTGATCGGCCATCATGACCGAGCGGTGCTGCCCTCCCGTGCACCCGAATGCGATCGTAAGATAGCTTTTTCCTTCTTGAATATAGTGCGGCAATAGATAGATCAATAAGTCTGAAATACGCTGGACGAATTCAACAGTTTGAGGAAAAGACCGGATGTAACGGGCCACACTGGGATGCCGGCCGGTCAGGTTCTTGAAACGCGGAATGTAATTTGGATTAGGCAGAAATCGAACGTCGAACACCAGGTCGCTGTCCGGCGGCACTCCGTTGCGATAGCCGAAGCTGGTGACGTAAATCATGATCTTGGACTGGTCCCGCTGGTTCCCGAACCGCTCCCCGATGAACTCCCGAAGTTCGTGCACGGTGAACTTCGAGGTGTTGATGGTGAGATCGGCCATGGCGCGGATGGGCGCAAGCTGGGCCCGCTCCGAGAGGATGCTCCTGCCGATCGACTTGTTGGTGCCGAGGGGGTGAGGGCGGCGGGTTTCGCTGAACCGGCGGACGATGGCCTCGTTGTCGGCCTCCAGGAAAATCAGCTTGGCGTTCACCGACTTGCGAATGCTGGAGAACACTTTGGGAAACAGCTTGAGACCCTCCCCCTCGCGAACGTCCACCACCAGGGCGGCCGCTTGAATGCTGGGGTTGTCGTGGGTCAGTTCCGCGAACTTGGGAATCAGTTCGACGGGCAGGTTGTCGACCGAGTAGAAGCCCAGATCCTCGAGAGCTTTGAGCACCGAGCCCTTTCCCGATCCACTCAGGCCGGTAATGACCACCAGATCCGGCTTGCGAGACGCCGGTTTGGTGCGCACCGTGGCGGAAGAGGTTTTGCGCGGCATCTCCGGCTGTTATGCCTCGACCAGGTCGAAGTGCCCGTCGCGCCTGCGGACCAGCACTGAGACACGGCCGGTTTCGGCATCCCTGTATACCAGGTAGTCGTGTTTCTTTTCCATCTCCATCAGCGCCTCATCGAGCGTCATCGGTTTGCGCTTCTGGTGCTGGTTGACGTGGTAAATGAGGCGTTCCGGCTCGGCTTCGGCGTCCGTTTCCGCGGGAGGCTCGGCCTCCACCTCGGGACTGGACTTATGCGGCGTGCGCTTGGTGTCGCGCCACTTGGTGCGGGCCTTGACGGCCTGCTTTTCGAGTTTTTCGACAGCGGAATGCACGGCCGTGAACAGATCGTTGCTGGACCCCAACCCTACGAGTTGGTGGCCGAAGTAGTTGATGGTGGCTTCGGCGGAGTGCGCGCGGCGCTCGAGCGATAGAATCACGTGCGCTTCGCACTCGCGCCGGCCGTCCAGGATCTTGCCGATCTTGTCGAAGCGCGCCGCGAGTTTCTTCGCCTGAGCCGGCGCCAACTCCACCTGTCTGCCCGTATATGTGATCTTCATGGCTTCCTCCTCAGTTCCGGACGCGCCGCTGGTGGGTGGACGGGATCTTCATATCCTCGCGGTATTTCGCCACCGTGCGCCGTGTGACGTTGATCCCCAGGGCCTGCAACATGGCGGTGATCTGCTCGTCCGTGAGAGGCTTGGCGCGGTCTTCTTCCGCAATCATCTTCTTCACCATCCGCTTCAACAGGAGCAGCGGGGTGGAACCGCCCAACGGGCCCTGCACGGCTTCCGAGAAGAAATAGCGCAGCTCGAACACCCCTTGCGGCGTATGGACGTACTTGCCGGCGACGGCGCGGCTGACGGTGGAGGGATGCACCCCCACCTCCTCCGCCACCTCTTTGATCATCATGGGTTTGAGGTGGTCCAGGCCGAAAGAGAGGAACTCCGTCTGGCGGCGCACGATGGCCTGGCAGACTCTCAGGATGGTCTGCTTGCGCTGCTCGATGTTCTTCATGAGCTGAATGGCGGAGGTATAGCGCTCGCGCACGTAGTCGCGAACCTCTTTGGTGGCGCCATTTTCCCGATCGAGCATTCTGCTGTACTGCGGATTGAGCCGGAGCTGCGGCACATCTTCATCGTTCATCTGGATGAGGTAATCGTCACCGTCCTTGATGAAGGAGACGTCCGGTTCCACCACGCGCGCCCCCGAGCCGGAATAGCGCAAGCCCGGCCGCGGATTGAGGTGATGGATCATGTTAACGGCGATTTCGACATGCTCCATCGGCCGCCCCAACAACCGGGCGATCTCCTTCGACTGCCGCATCTCGAGCAGCCGCATGTGATCGGACACAATCTGCCAGGCGACGCCGCCCCGGCCATTGACGCTCTCGATCTGCAAGAGCATGCATTCCTGCAAGCTGCGTGCGCCCACACCGGCCGGATCGAGCGCCTGCACCACCTTCAGAGCCTCTTCCACGTCCTGCTGGCGGTGCTCTCCGACCGAGGCGATCTCCTCCAGCGACGCGAACAGGTAGCCGTCTTCGTCCAGGTTGCCGATGATGGACTCGGCGGCGTCGCGGACCTCGTCGGAAATCAGGCTGACGCTCAATTGCGAGCGCAAGTAGTCGCCCAGGGTGAGGGGCGCGGACAGGAAGGTCTCGAACGAAGGCTTATCCACCGATTCCGAGGCGGGGCTCTTGTAGCCGGGATCGAGGTAGTCGTCGAAAAACGTGCCGAAATCGATTTCGTCGAACGGGTCCGTGGCGGCAGGCGTTTCCGGTTCCGCGGCCGGGATTCCCGGTTCCGGCTCCGCCACGGCCCCCGCGGTCTCTTCGGCATCGGGAAAGAGGTTGCCGTTGATGGCCACGTCGCCCACCGAGCCGTCCAGCGAATTGGCGTCGTTCAATACGGCTGCTTCCAGGATCTGCTTGTCGGCGGGGTCGGTGACGGTCTCCGCCTCGGCCTCCAGCAGCGGGAGCAACTCCTCCGGGGTGACCTCTTCGCCGGCCTCTTCGGTGGCTTCCTCCAAAACCGGGTTCTTGACGATCTCCTGGGTGATCATCTCCTTCAGCTCCAGCCGGTTGAGCTGAAGAACGGTGACCATTTGCACCAGGCCGGGGGTGAGAATCTGCTTCTGTGCGACCTTGAGTTGCAATCTTGGCGACAGTAAGCTCATCTGAATCCCATGATATCACTCCAATCTCGCATCCCCCCGGCTGTAGGACAGACGATCGCCTTCTGTCGTCTGTCAACCTTGGCACGGCCGGGCGACAGACGACAAAAACCGATCGTCTGTCCCACTTCACACGTACACGCGCCGCACGCGCGCGCTGATGCTGCAAAGAATGTTGTAGGAGATGGTGCCCGCCACTTTGGCAATCTGCTGCGCGTCCAGGCGGGTATCGCCTTCAACCCCGAGCAGGGTCACATCATCACCCGGAGCGAGGGCCGTGGTATGGCTGAGGTCGATGGTGGTCAGGTCCATCGAAATGGTGCCGAGGATGGAGGTCAGCCGGCCGTCGGCGATGACCTTGCCGCGATTGGAGAGCCGGTGAAACACGCCGTCGGCATAGCCGGCGCCCAGAATGCCGATGCGCATGGGGTGGGGCGCGCGAAACGTTCCGCCGTAGCCGATCAGCGCCCCTTCGGGCACGTCCTTGACGGCCAGCAACTTGGCCCTCCAGGCGAGCGCGGGCTTCACATCGAGGAGCTGGCGGGGGGCGTCGCCGCGCGCCGGAGACACGTAGCCGTACAGCGCGTGGCCGGCGCGCACCATGTTGTGCCAGCCTTCCACGCGCCCATAGCCGATGGCGCTGGTGCTGGACGTGTGCAGGTAGGCCGCGTTCACGCCAGCCTCGTGCAGCTGAGCGCCGATGGCGTCGAAGTATCGAAGCTGATCGGGGGTCTGGCTGCTGGTGTAATCGGCGGCCGACGCGAAGTGCGTCATGAGGCCCTCCAGCCGCGCGTGGCGGTTCTTTTCGAGAGCGGCCAGGATTTCAACCGCCCCGGCGCGCGTACCCAGCCGGTTCATCCCGGAATCGATCTTCAGATGAAAGGGGATCGGCTTCCCCGAGGAGCGCCCGAGTTGCTCGAGCAGGCCCAGTTGGTCGAGCGAATGAACCACCGGTGTGAGCTGGTATTCCACCAGCGCATCGCCTTCATAAGGCAGGAAGCCGCCCATCACCAGGATGCGGGCTTGCCGGATGCCCCCGCGGCGCAGGCCGGCGCCTTCCTCGACGGAGCTGACCGCCAGCCATTTTGCGCCTTCTGAAACCAGCACGCGCGAGACCTCGACTGCGCCGTGGCCGTAGGCATCCGCCTTGACCACGCCGGCGACCTCGACATCGGGGCCCACGACGGAGCGCACGTTGCAATAGTTGAGAGCGATCTGCTGGCGCGAGACGATTACGTAACAGCGGTAAGGAGCGGGCACTGCTTCTATTCTAGCGGGGTCGACACGGCGCTTACGGCCAAGTGATATCCTTGAGTTGTTCCGTCCATGCCTAGGGCCGGAATAATCGATCCGGGACAAGCTGAGGGATTGGCGTTTTGAAATGTGAACGGCTGATCTTCACGGGCCATGCCATCCAGCGCATGTTTGAGCGCGGAATTGGAAAAGGTGACGTACAGACGGTCGTCGCCGTTGGTGCGACGATAGAGGACTACCCCCACGACACTCCCCTCCCCAGCCGGCTGGTGCTCGGATTCGTGGGCGGCAGGCCGATCCACGTGGTGCTTGCAATCGATTCGGCGGCCGCGGTGTGCATCGTAGTGACCGTTTATGAGCCGCAGCCGGATCAGTGGGAAACCGATTTCAGGCGACGGAGGGCAAGATGAATTGTGTGCTATGCAAGCATGGTCAGACGCACCCCGGGCGGGCCACCGTGACTCTCCAGCGCGGGGAGACGACCGTGATCTTGAAAGGGGTACCCGCCGAAATCTGTGAGAACTGCGGCGAGTACTACCTGTCGGACGATATGACGGGCCAAGTGTTGGAGCGCGCCGAGGCCGCCGTTAAGAGCGGCGCGGAAGTCGAGATCCTGCGGTTCGCGGCGTAGGCAAATCTCTATCTCAGCTCGCGCAGCAGCTTCTCGTAAGCGTCCGTCACCGCTTCCCAGGAATACCGCTCGCGCACGCGATCCATGGCGCGCTGCCCGAGAGGCGCGCGATCCGCTTCGCTCATCTCCAGCACCATTTGCAGCTTCGCCGCCAACTCGTCCGGCTCGAACGGAATCCCCACGCCGCCCGCGACTTCGGCGTTCTCCGGCGTGTTGCGGTATAACACCAGCGCGCCGCGTCCCATGGCTTCGATCAGCGCCGGGTGCGTGCCGCCCACCTCGGTGGCGTGAATGTAGGCGAACGAGTGCGAGCCCAGCTCGTGGTAGCCCGCGCCGTAGATGGCGCCGGGCATCACGATGCGCGGGTCCCGTGTATCGCGCACGCGGCGGATGTAATCGCGGGCGTAGGGAGCGTCGCCGACCAGCGCCAGCTTGAGCGAGGTGCCGACCCGCTCGAACGCCTCGCGCACTTCGAGCGGATGGTTCTCCGGTTCCATGCGGCTCACGTAGAGGAAATACCGGCCGGGCTCGAGTCCCAGTTTCGCCAGCGTCCCGCAACCTTCCACCCGGCCCGCCTCCGCGCCGTATGGAATGAAGACGGTCGGTTTGCCGTAGCGGCGGCGGTAGTAGTCCCGAATAGCCTGCGCATCGGTGACCACCACCGTGGGGCAGAACGTGGCCAGCCATTCGGAAACCAGGTACCAGGCCTTGGCGAGCCGGTTCCACTTCTTGCGTTGGCGCTCGATGCCGTCCACATTCAGCGCCACCGGCATGCCGAACATTCGCGGCAACGCGGTGAAGATGGCGTTAGCGCCGTTGCAGTAAAGCGCCACGTCCGATCGATGCCCCAGCAGGTGGAGCGTCGAAAGGAGGGCATGGGCAAGGGTATCGAGGTACTTATGGCGAATGGTGGGGAGATACTGGAGCCGGACGCCGCGATAACGCGGTTGGGGGTAGGGCTTTCGGCAATAGACGGTCACCTCGTGGCCGCGCGCCGCCAGGCGGGCCGACAGTTCTTCGGCGAACGTCTCGAAACCGCCGTAATTGGCTGGTATGCCGCGCGTGCCGAGGAGAGCGATGCGCATGAACGGGCCGGGCATGCCCGGCCCCTACGTCTTCGCGGTGGCGGAGCGCGACAGCACGCGAACCATTTTCTTGGGCGCCTTTTTGGTCACCGGCGCGTACTGGAACCAGCTCGCCATGTATTCGTCGTCCACCCGCCGGCGGACCTGGATCTGGCGGCGCTTGGCGAGCACCCGCTTCAGGTTCCTCCCCAAATACCAGAAGGCCTTGAGCGAAGTGTGTTCCCACAACATGCAGCACATGACCACCATCAGGTCGCGCGCCGTAATGGAGAACCAGTTGCGCCAGTAGAGGTTTCCGGAGATGTTCTTGATGCGCATCAGGAAGCGGTTCTTCACCGAGTGCATGTTGATCTCCGGAGGCAGCGCGCGCCGGTTGCCCGGCAGGACTTTGCGCACATGGTAGCCGCGGGCATGGGGAGCGTACAGGCATTTCCAGCCCATCAACTGTGCGCGCCAGGCGACATCGGCGTCTTCGCGGTAGACGAAGAAATCGGAATCGAAGAATTCTCCGTCGAGCGAAATCTCCTCGATCATGGCGCGGCGGTATAGGGCGGCCGCGGCGGTGGCGCCGAAGACGTACTCGTGTTGCAGGTAGTGGCCGTTATCGACTTCCTGGCTGCCGCGGTCCAGGTGGCGCAGCATGGGATTGAAGTAAATCCCCGTGGAATCCACTACCGGCCTCTCGGGAATCTCGAAATGCGAGGTCATGGTCAGCAGCTTGCCGCAGACCGACCCGATCCGGGAATCCGACTGGCCGGCATCCACCAACGCCTGTATGAAGTTGGGCAGCAGCAGGACGTCGGGATTCAGCGTGAGCACCCAGTCTCCGTTGGAGAGCTTGATGGCCTGGTTCTGCGCCGCCGCAAAACCCATGTTTTCCTCGTTGTAATACACCTGGCACCGGCCCTCGAACTGTTCGAGGATGTCGATGGTGCCGTCGGTGGAGGCGTTATCGACAACGATGACCTCTTTGAACGGATACCTTTGGGAGAGCACCGATTCCAGGCAGCGCTTGATGAAGCGGCCGCTGTCGTACGTAACTATCGTGACGGAGACGAAGTCGTTTTGCGCCATGAACCAGAACCGAAGAGGCCGATCTTTTCTTTCACCCTTGTGCCCTAAATATTGGGGCCGAACCGTACAACCAGCAGCGGCTGGCGAACCCCACGACTTTCCCGTACGCTGCCAAAGGCTTCAGGCTCCGATCCAGAATCGATTCCGCGATGCTCCGCGGAAGGGAGCCCATCACGACGGCCAGACAAACCGCCCGAAAGGCTGCCGGACGATAGTGCTTGGCTGAATACCTAAGTAAACTACAATACCAGTAAACGCGGCGCATCTCCACTGTCAAGCGCCGGATGGAATGCGCGCCCGTGTGTTTCGCGACCGCCTCGGGAACGTAATACAGGTAATATCCCCGATCCGCCAGCCGCCGACAAAAATCCACATCCTCGAACCAGAGCGGGAAAAAGCCTTCGTCGAAGCCGCCCAGTTCCTGCCACACCGCCCGGCGGACCATGAAGAACGCCCCCGCCGGTTGCTCCACCGCCAAGCGGGTGGAGTAGTCCAGCGCCAAACCGCGGTACCGCCGGTTCACCGGATTACCCGGCCAGATTCTGTTGAGCAATACGGCTTCCAAAATCAAGGTGGCCGGTGTGGGCAGTTGGCGCACCATGAAACCGGTCTGCAACCGTCCGCGGGCATCCAAGAGCCGGCCGCCGGCGCCCGCGGAGCCGGGAAGGTCGCAGGCCTCCCGAAGCGGTTCCAGGCCGCTCTGGAGCACGGCGTCGGGGTTCAACAGCAGGACATACGGGGAATCCAACACTGCAAACCCTTGATTTACCGCCGCTGCGAAGCCCTGGTTGGACGAATTGGCGATCAACCGGACGCCGCGGCGGGCGACCTCCGCGATGGTCCGGTCCTGGGAACCGTTGTCCACCACCACCACATCGGCGCCGGTGAGCAGGGCAGCGTCCAGCGAGGCGCCGATTTCGGCCTCCGAGTTATAGGCGACGATGACGATGCCGATTTCAGCCATGTGTCACTTTGCCCCGCCACGGGTCAGAAGAAAGTACAACTTCCAGAAAATGTCGAAGCCCGTGGAGACCTGTATGCTGCGAATCAGCCGCTCATTTGTGCGTAGTATGCTCTCCAGTACCGTGGCGTCGAGAGTCTGGCCGCGCGCGGCGAAGAAACCGCGAAGCCCCTGCCATTCGCCGCGCAGCCACGCGAATCCGGCGCCGTGCCGAACAGCCACCGCGCCCCACAAGAACTGCGCCACAAAGATCGGCCAGAACCAGCCAAGCAGAAGCTGCCGGGGATAGTGGCGCGCCAGCAGCAAGAGTTGATTGCGGGCCATGCGCCGCACGGTTTCGGGGTGCCACCGCCCGAGCGTGGCGCTTCCGCGATGCCAAGCGAGAGCCTCGGGGACGTAGTGGCCGGCGAATCCCCGCGCGGCCGAACGCAGGCCGAACTCCACATCTTCCAGGTACGATTCGAAGCTCTCTTCCAGCAGCCCCACCCGTTGGAACAGTTCCGCGCGAAACAGGGCCGCGGTCCAGGGCGCCGACCAGATGGGACG
>JBAWDI010000288.1:0-2257 GCA_049590695.1 Bryobacteraceae bacterium | reverse complement strand
GATAAGAATGGCCTGGAGATGGACAAGTTTTTCGAGCAGGCGAACCCGCACGCCCGGCAGATCATGATGGCTCGCATGTTGGAAGTGGACCGGCAGGGATCGTACAAGTTCCCGGAGGAACAGAGGGCCGAGCTGGTTCGCAGATACGTCCAGACAGTGGCGAAGATTGGCGCAACCTGCTCGGCCAATACCTGCGGGAATCTGAAGTTGCATCAGTACATCGCCGAGCAGGCGGCGTTGGTGCCCGGCCTGGGGGCCACGGAACTGACGGCATTTGGCCGCAACATGGCGAAGGCCACAGGTTGGAAAGCGGCGGCGTTTGCTCACGCGCCGGCGGCCGTGCGTGCTGGCGTTCAAGAAGGCCTATCGCGGCCGCGCCTCTCGCCGGCCCGCATGGAAAACGCCGCGACTCGCCGCTCGTCTTCGCCGCCCCTTCCGTACGTGAATGGCTTCCGCATGGCGCAGCAGGTCTTCCGCACCACTGGCGGCAGCGCCGGACTGCTGCCGGTAACGTTCCTGCCGATCGCGCTGATTGTGCTGCTGGTAGGGACGGGCTTCCTGCTGGAAGCGCTGCGAACCGTAACAAAGGGTATCTCATGACGAATCTCTATCAACTGACCGTCTCGCTGTTCTACCAGTTGGCGAACGCCTTTTTTTGGCCTGTCGCAGTGGCGCTGCTGGCGCTGTTGACGATCACCTTGATCGACCTGGGCGGTCTTTTCTTCACGTTCTGGCGAAAGCGCCGCGAGTCCCGGTCGGACCTTCCTGCCATTGCACGGGCGCTGGCTCAAAGCGAAACCGTGGAGGGCGCACTCGACGATGTGGCGCTCTCGCCATCGCTGCGGCGTTTCTGGGGGAAGGTGGAGGCGCGGCTGAGGGAAACCGGATCGGGCGCCAACGTCGACCTGTGGCTGGAGGAAGTGCTTCAGCAGGAGGAGATCGACGTGGCTAGCCGGCTGGATCGAACGCGCCTGTTTGTGCGGATTGGACCCATGCTCGGACTGGCCGGCACAATCATTCCTCTTGGGCCCGCCCTCCGGTCGCTGCTGGAGGGTGATATGGCCGGCATGGTGAATCACCTGGTGGTGGGCTTCGGCGCTGTGGTATGCGGGCTGGTGATGTCCGGTGTGGCTTACTTCATTACGCTGGTGCGGGAACGCTGGACCCGCGTGGAGTTGAAAGAGATGGAGAACCTGTGCGAACTGGTGCTGCGGGCGCTTCGTGCCAACGGGCGGGCGATAGGGGAGGAGCCGTATGAAAGCCTTCGTACGGCGTAGGCGCGCGCTCGATTCCCTGACCTCGGTGCATCGCGAGGACCCGCTGTCGGGAGTGGCCAACTTGTTCGACGCCTCGATCGTCTTCGCGGTCGGGCTGATGGTGGCGTTGATTCAGGCATTCAGCCTGGCGCAGTTTCTGGACCCCAATTCGCAGTTCACGATCATGAAGAAGGATGCGCGAACGGGAGAAGTGGAGATGATCGAGAAGGACCGCCGCGAGATCAAGGTCAAGAAGATGACTCCGGAGAAGAAGGGCGGCCCGGGCGTGCGGCTTGGCGTGGCGTATCAACTGCCGGACGGGAGCGTGGTCTACGTGCCGGAGCAGGCAGACGCCTCGAAGCCATCGCCGTTACGATGAGCCACCCGTCGATTAGCCCTCTGGCCGTGCCGTCAGCGCTTTTTCCAGCTTTTTCGCGCGCCTACCAAGAACAGTACCGTATAAGCCGCGCCCGCAGTGATCGCTATGCCGATGTGTCTGCTCCGGACGAGCGACGGGCCACTCGGAACAGCTCCGTTTTCAGGTTGCGCGTCAACGGCGAGACGGAGGCTAGCCATCCTTGGCGATAGCAGCTCTTCCGTCCAAGAACCGGATCACTCCCTGTAGAGTAAACGCCGGCCATAGCAGTTGTCAGCCGGGAAGCCCAACCACGGGGCCGCGTGGTCGCCAGACCGGACCTCTGGCTAGTCCAGCAAGTGGGATTCCAGGGAAGCCCGCGCCAACGTTTTTTGGCAGGTAGGCACACCGGACCCTCGAAAAATCGGGCCATTATGGCTCGACATCGCAATCCAGGGTCCTCACCCCCATCCAAATGAGCGGCCGCGAGCATGCATCTCGGCTCGTTTTTTGAGCTTTGCAGAACTTGCCCTAGCATTCTCACAAGCCCCGAATTTGTTGGTCCGCCGCCGCTCAGCGATTCGAAGGGCGCACGGCGGCGGTAAGGGGCGGAATCCCGATGGAGGTTTACACGCAAATGAAGAAC
>JBAWDI010000287.1:0-15954 GCA_049590695.1 Bryobacteraceae bacterium | reverse complement strand
GGTCAGTGGCATCAACCCATGCCGACGCCCGAATGATAGTACAATGCATCAGAGAATACCACCCGAAAGGCGAAAACTATGCAACATCGCAATCTTGCCTGCTTGGCGCTGGCCGGCGCGCTGGCCCTGATGACTGCGTGCTCCCCAACCAAGACGACGGCCAGCGGCCCTCCCGTTGCCCACCTGGAGAAGCGCGGCGCCGCCACGCAGCTCATTGTCGACGGCAAGCCGTTCCTGGCCCTGGCCGGCGAGCTCACCAACACGGCCGCCTCCAGCCCCGAGCACATGAAAGCGGTATGGCCGAACCTGGCGACCATCGGGCTTAACACGGTGCTGGCGCCGATTGCCTGGGCTTGGATCGAACCCCAAGAGGGCAAGTTCGACTTCACCTTCGCGGACGACATCATCCAGGACGCCAGAGCCAACAACATGCGCATCGCGTGGCTGTGGTTCGGAAGCTGGAAGAACGGGCTCACCAACTTCGCCCCGGCCTGGGTGGTGGCCAACGAAGACCGGTTCCCGCGCGCTCAATTGGCCGGCGGCAAGACCGTCGAGGTGCTCTCCACCTTGAGCGACGCCAACCGGAACGCCGATGCCAAAGCCTTCGCGGCCTTCATGCGGCACATCAAGGAAGGCGATTCGCCGGCGCGCACCACCATCATGGTCCAACTGGAGAATGAAGTCGGTCTGCTCGGCGATTCGCGCGACCGGTCGGCGCTGGCCAACGAGGCCTTTGCCAAGCCGGTTCCGAAAGAACTGACCGACTATCTGCAAGCGCACAAGGATACCCTGCTGCCGGAAACCATGAAAGTGTGGGGCGCGGCGGGCGCCAAGACCTCCGGAACCTGGGAACAGGTCTTCGGCGCTGGCAAGACCAAGGCGGACGAGGTCTTCATGGCGTGGAACTACTCGCGCTACATCGGGAAGGTGGCGGAGGCCGGCAAGGCCGAGTACCCCGTGCCCATGTACGTGAACACCTGGATCGTGCAGCCGGAAGACAAGGGGCCGGGCGATTATCCGAGCGGCGGGCCGCAGGATCACAACCACGATATCTGGCGGGCCGGCGGGCCGCAGATCGACATGCTGTCGCCGGACATCTACCTGCCGAACTTCACCGAACTGGCCGACCGGTACAGCCGGAATGGCGGCCCGCTGTTCATTCCGGAATCGTCCGCAACGGTGGGCGGCGCGGCCAACGCGTTCTACGCCATCGGGCAGGACAACGGCATAGGCTACTCGCCCATGGGCATCGATCAGCCCCAGCGGCTGCTCGGTTTCCGGCCGGGAACGGGGGCCGCAGTGGCGACGCCCACGGACCTCGCGAGCCTCCCGTTCTCCAGGGCCTACAAGGTTCTGGCCCAGCTCGGCCCGCTGATCCTGGAAGCTCAGGAAAAGGGCACGATTCAGGCGGCGTGGCTCAGCAAGACCCTCATCCAGATGAAAGATATCGATCTGGGCGGCTATACGGTGAACGTCAATCTCAGGCGTAACCGGCGGGCACCCGGCGTCATTCCGGACGTGGGTTACGCGATTGTCATTGCCGCTGGGCCGGATGAGTTCTGGGTGGCCGGCAACGATGTTCAGGTCACCTTCCTTCCCCATACGCCGGGACCGCCCATCGCCGGGCTGGCCAAGGTGGAAGAGGGCCGGTTTGAAAACGGCAATTGGGTGGTGACGCGCCTGCTGGCCGGGGACGATTGCGTGCTGGAGTACGACCAGGCGAAGGCCGCCGCGGCCAGCCAGTCCGGCAGCGGACTGCGCTTCATGGACGACGGCCCCGGCATTCAGCACGTGAAACTGTATCGATATCGTTGAGGAGATTAGCCATGAGAAATCGGATTCCATTTGTCTTGATCGCGCTGTTCGCGTGGGCCGTCACGGCGAGCGCGCAGATTCCGCACCTGGAAAAGCGGGGCGCCGCGACGCAACTGATCGTCGACGGCAAGCCCTGGCTGGCGCTGGCCGGCGAAACGGACAACACCGCCTCTTCCGACCTCGGGTATATGGAAACGGCGTGGCCGAAGATCGTCAAGGTGAACCTCAACACTGTCCTGGTGGGTATTGGGTGGGACTGGGTGGAGCCCGTGGAAGGCAAGTACGACTTCAGCCTCGTCGATGGACTGCTCGACGGCGCACGGAAACACAACCTGCGCCTCATTTTCCTGTGGTTCGGCAGTTGGAAGAACGGCCTCTCGAGCTTCACGCCGGAATGGGTGAAGGCCGACCAGGCGCGGTTCCCGCGCGCCCTGCTCCAGAACGGCAAATCGGTGGAAGTGCTCACCACGTTGAGCCAGGCCAACCTCGACGCCGACACGCGCGCCTATGCGGCCTTCATGCGCCATCTCAAGGAAGCCGACACCGGGCGGCGCACGGTGCTCATGATTCAGTTGGAGAACGAAGTGGGGCTGATCGGCGATTCGCGCGACCGGTCCGCCGCGGCCGAGGCTGCATTCGCCCGGCCGGTGCCGCCGGAGCTGATGGACTATCTGCAAAAGAACAAGCTGACGCTGTGGCCCGATCTGCTGAAGCTATGGGAAGCCGCGGGCGCCAAAACCGCCGGCACGTGGCAGGAAGTCTTCGGCAAGTCCACCGCGGCCGATGAGATTTTCATGGCGTGGAATTACGCGCGCTACATGGACCACATGGCCAGGGCGGGCAAAGCCGAATACGCGCTGCCGGTCTTCACCAACACGTGGCTGGTGCAACCCCAGGACCAGGCGCCGGGCGATTACCCATCGGGCTGCCCGGAGCCGCTGGTGATCGACGTTTGGAAGGCCGGCGCGCCCGCCATCGACATCAACGCGCCGGACGTTCATCTGCGCAATTTCAACGACTGGGCCGCGCGCTTCTACCGCCCCAATAATCCGCTGTTTGTGCCGGAGTCCTATGGCGACCTGGGCGGCGCGGCCAATGCCTTCTACGGCATCGGGCAGTACGCCGGGATCGGCTACTCGCCGTTCGGCGTCAACAATCCGGAACACTGGGCCGAGATGCGGCAGGGCACCAATACGCCGGTGTCGAACGCGATCGAAGATATACCGCTGGCCAAGGCGTATGCGGTGTTGGCGGAGATGACGCCATTGATTACGGATGCGCAAGCCAAGGGCACCATCGGCGCCGCGTGGCTCACCACTCAGCAGCCCAGGCGGGACATTGCGCTGGGGAATTACATCGTCAACATCGACATTCAGCGCAACCGGCGGAATCCGGTGCCGGCGCTGGGCTATGCCATCGTCGTCTCAGTGGGCCCCGACGAGTACTTTGTGGCGGGCCGCGATGTGCAAGTCCTCTTCACGCCCAACACACCGGGACCGGAAATTGCCGGCCTGGCGCGGGTGGAGACGGGCAAGTTTGTGGACGGCAAATGGATTCCGGGGCGCAAGGTGAACGGGGACGACGTGGTGCTGAACTACGATCAGGCTGCCGCGGCGGCGCAGAACCAATCGGGCAGCGGCCTGATCTTCGGCGGCGACGGACCTGCCATTCAGCACGTTAAACTATATCGGTATCGTTGAGGAGACTAGCCATGAAACATCGGATTCTGTTTATCTCGATCGCGTCATTCGCGTTCGCCGTTGCGATGAGCGCGCAAACTCCGGCCGCCGCGCCGATACCACGCCTCGAGAAGCAGGGCGCCGTGACGCATTTGATCGTCGACGGCAAGCCCTGGCTGGGACTGGCGGGCGAGTTGCTGAACAACGCCGCCTCCACCGCTGAGAACGTGCGGCCCGTGTGGCCCAACCTGGCCAAAGCCAACCTCAACACGGCTCTGGTGGGCGTAGGCTGGGGCTGGACCGAGCCGGAAGAGGGCAAATTCGATTTCAGCGCCTTGGATGGAGCCCTGGGCGACGCCAGGAGTAACAATCTGCACGTCGTCCTGCTGTGGTTCGGGAGCTGGAAGAACGGCACGTCCAGCTATCCTCCCGCTTGGGTGAAGCGGAACCCGGACAAATACCCCGTGGCCCGGGACAAGGACGGCAAAGGCCGGGAGATCCTCTCGACTTTGAGCACCACCAACATGGAAGCCGATGGCCGGGCGTACGCGGCCCTGATGCGGCACGTGCGCGAGACCGATCCCACGCACACGGTCATCATGATCCAGATGGAGAACGAAGTGGGCCTGCTGGGCGACTCCAGGGATCGGTCGAAAGAAGCCAACGAGGCTTTCGCCGCGGCCGTGCCCAAGGAGCTGATGGATTACCTCCAGAAGCACAAGGACACCCTGCTGCCGGAAACGCGCAAGTTGTGGGACGCCGCCGGCGGCAAGACGTCCGGAACCTGGGAAGAGGTTTTTGGCAAGGGCACCGGCACCGATGAGGCCTTCATGGCCTGGCACTACGCGCGCTACATGAACTATGTGACTGGGATGGGCAAGAAGGAGTTACCCATCCCGGTGTACGTGAACGCCTGGCTGGTGCAACCCCAGGACAAGCAGCCCGGCGACTACCCCAGCGGCGGTCCGCAAGCCCACAATCACGACTTCTGGCGGGCCGGCGCGCCGCAGATCGACATACTGGCCCCCGACATCTACCTCACCAACTTCGCGGAAATCGCCACCATGTACAGCCGCAACGGCAACCCGCTGTTCATCCCGGAGACGCGGGGCGACGCCGCCAACGCGTTCTACGCCATCGGCCAGCTCAATGCGCAGATGTTCTCGCCGTTCGGCATCGAGCGGCAGGTCGGCGCGGATGGTCCGCTGGCGGCCGCCTATGGCGTGCTCCATCAACTCACTCCCTTGATCATGGAGCATCAGACCAACGGCACCATGAAATCCGTGATGATGGACCCCGGCACCGGCGCACAGAAGGTGACGATGGGGAACTATGTGTTCGAGCTTGCCATGGGAGGTGGCCGGGGAGCGGCGCCGCCGCCCGCTGCTCCGGCAGCCGGAGGGGGAAGGTCCGCCGCGGGAGTGCCGCCAGCGGCTGCGGGCGGTGGTTTTGGCGGCGGCCGGGGCGGGCAGGCTTCCAACCGTGGCTACGCCATCATCATACAGACGGGTCCCGACGATTTCTGGGTGGCTGGCGCCAACCTGGGCATCAAGTTCTCATCCACCGTCACGGCGACCCCCATGGCCAGCCTGGCCGCGGTGGAGGAAGGCAAGTTCGTGAATGGCGCCTGGGTGGTGGGACGCCACCTGGCGGGCGATGATACGGGCATGGGCGGCGGCGACCGGGCCAGCCTGCGGCTGACCGCCAACCCCGGCATCCTCCGCGTTTCGCTGTACAGCTACCACTAAGGCAGTACGCCGGGTGCGCTACCAATACGTCGTTGGTACCAGTACTTCCCGTACGCTCGGTTGCTTTTGTTTGGCATCTGTAAGCTATAATGATTAAGTATTGAGTGCCTACGGCGCGGTCGCGTCGTTCGATGATTGTAAACCGGGGTGCTGAAAATCGATGAAGACTCCGAGAAACTTGATGAGAAAGGCGATATTGTCCGCATGCGTGGCGGTGCTGCCTGCGTTGTTATACGGAGGCGGAGCGGTTGGGTGGAAGGTGGCGAACGCCGGTCAAACGCAAGAAAAAGCCGTTCCGCCACAAGAGCAGGCCGCTCCACAGCCTCAATCGCAAACGCCGGACGCTCCGCGGGGCGCAGTACCGCCCGCTAAGCCGGCGGCGCCCAGGGAGATCGAGACCATTCCGGCCGATCTGGCCGCGCCCCAACCTTCGCGCGAGAACAAGATTCCAGGGGCCGCGCCAGTGGACGCCAAGACTTACGTCATCGGCGCGGAGGATGTGATCTTCGTCAAGGTGTGGCGCGATACCGACGTTTCGGGGCAGTTCCTGGTTCGGCCCGATGGCAGAATCTCGGTGCCGCTGATCGGTGATGTCACGGCCTCGGGCTGTACTCCGGAACAGTTGGAGAAGGACATTTCCGAACGTCTTTCCAAGTTCATCAAGGATCCGCAAGTCAACGTAGGCATCCTGGCGGTCGGCAGCAAGAAGTATTTCATTCTGGGAGAAGTGAACAAACCGGGTTCGTTCCCGCTGGTGGTGCCGACCAATGTGCTCGAAGCGCTGGTCAACGCGGGCGGCTTCCGGGATTTCGCCAATACCACGAAGATTCTGATTCTGCGCGGCGACAAGCATTTCACGTTCAACTATAAACAGGTCACTCACGGCAAAAAGCCCGAGCAGAATATTCTTCTGGAACCGGGCGATAAGATTATCGTGAACTGACGCGGGAGTAATGGAGAACTTGACGGCAGAGGTCGGAAAAGCAGGAAGGTACGGAGGTTTATGGCTTCCCCGCAGAACTATGTAAGTGTTTCGCGGCGCCCGCCGGATATCGAAGATTATATCGATATGGTGCGCCGCTACCGGTCGTGGATCATCGGTCCGATGTTCGCGGGCCTCGTCTTGGCGGTAGTAGTGGGGTTTCTGTGGCCGGATACGTATGTTTCCCAAGCGGTCATGCGCATCACGCCCCAACAGGTTCCCGAGAACCTCGTCCCCAGCGTGATCAGCACGCAGATGGCGGAACGGCTGAACGCGATGCAGCAGGAGATCCTCAGCCGCACCAGCTTGCAGGAGCTCATCCAGCGGCCCTCGCTGGACCTGTACCGGAGGGAGCGGCAGCGCCTGCCGCTCGAAGACATCATCCAGGACATGCGCAACAAGGACATCAAGATCCAGATGATGGAGACGCCCAGCTCCACCGGGGAACGCCGTGTCGCATCCGCCTTTCTGATTCAGTTCTCCTATTCCGATCGCTACAAGGCGCAGGCGGTGGTGCGCGAACTGGTGACCAAATTCACCGAGCAGAACGTGACCGTGCAGCGCAACCAAGCCACGCTCACCACCAGCTTCCTGAACGACGAATTGAAGTCCGCCAAGGAAGACCTCGACCGCCTGGATGGCGCGATTACGAAATTCAAGAACGAGAACCAGGGCCGTCTGCCGGAGCAGCTTCCGGCCAACATCCAGAGCCTGCAGGGGCTCCACATGGAACTCAACCAGATCAATGAGGCCATCAACCGCGACAACCAGGACAAGATGTTCGAGGAGAGCACTCTGCAGGGCCTGAAGAACCAGATGTCGTTCATCAACAACAACATGGAGCAAACCGTGGGCGGCCAGACCGTGGCCGTCCAGAACGAGCGGCTCATCCGGTTGAACCAGGCGATTCAGGACGGGAAATCGAACCTGGCGGGGTTGAAGCAGACGTTCACGGAAGATTACCCGGATATCAAGACTATGGAGGCCCGGCTGGCAGCCTACGAGAAGGAGCGCGACGACCTGGAGAAGCAGGAGGCCGATCAGGCGGCCACGGCCACGGCCGATTCCACGCCGCGGAAGGTGACGAATCCGCAAATGCAGAAGAGCCTCCAGGACGTCCAGGCTCAAACTGCGGCCACACAGGTGCGAATCCAGGCGACGACCATGGATCTGGAGCAGCGCACCCGGCAGAAAGCGGAAATGGAGAAGCAGATCGTGGCGGTCCAGTCCCGCATCGAAATGAGCCCGCCGCTCGAACAGCAGTATGCCGCGCTGTTACGGGATTACGATCTGGCCAAGCAGAACTACTCGGAGATGATCAAGCGCCAAGAAGCCTCCGAAACCGCGCAGGACCTGGAAGAGCACAAGGCCGGCCAAAACCTCGAAGTGCTGGACCCGGCGTCGCTGCCCGAAGCCCCCTCGGAGCCGAACCGTCTCGCCATCGCGGGAGTCGGCACCTTGCTGGGGCTTGTGGCCGGCATTGTGCTGGCGGGTGGCAAGGAAGTGAAGAATACGGCCCTCAAGAACCTCAAGGACGTTCGGGCGTATACGAATTTGCCCGTGTTGAGCAGCATTCCACTGCTGGAAAACGCGTTGCTGGTACGAAGGAAGCGACGCTTGTTCTGGCTGGCGTGGTCAACTGCGATCATCGTCGGGTCGATTGCCATGAGCGGCTCGGCTTACTACTACTATTTCGGCCATGCCTAGGAACGGGCGGGGCCGCGCGCCACTGGAGAGAACATGAGTCGAGTACACGATGCATTACGCCGGGCCGAACGGGGCGATCCGCGGTCCGACGAGGCGCTGGAGGCAACGGCGCCCGAACCGGTCCGGACGCTGGAGTTTCTTCCGGTAAACGGCCCCGCAGCAGCCGCTGCCGCGCCAATACGGCTGAACATTCATCCGGGCATGCTGGGCGACGCGCCGCTGGTGCCGTTCAATCCCGCTCCGGAATCTCACCTGCTGGACCTCAACAACTCGCACGAGACACCGGCGGAAGAGTTCCGCACGCTGCGCACGCGCCTGAATCATCTGCAAACACTGCAGCCGCTGCACACGGTGGTGGTGACCAGCCCTTCCCCGGCCGAAGGCAAGACCTTTTCCGCGGTCAACCTGGCGCTGGCGCAATCTCACCTGGCGGAAAGCTCGGTGCTGCTGGGCGATTTCGACCTGCGGCGTCCCATCGTCCACAATCTTTTCCAGATCGACCGTGCTCCGGGCCTTTCGGACTACCTGACGGGCCAGTGCACCTTCCCGCAGGCGCTACGCCGCATCGAAGGCATGAGCCTGTACGTGTTGCCGGCCGGCACGCCCGTCAAGAATCCTCTCGAACTGCTGAACATGAGGCAGACCAGGGCGCTGTTCGAGGAGTTGCCCCGCACCTTCAACTGGGCGATTTTCGACACGCCGCCGCTGCTGTTTTCGGCCGATGCCAACCTGCTCGCCACCATGGCGGATGGCACCATTCTGGTGGTCAAGATCGGTTCCACCACTTACGACAACGTGACACGCGCCATGCAGTCGCTCTGTGAGAACAATGTTCTGGGGATCGTAGCCAATGGGGCTCGCGCCTCGGAGTTGTACAGCAAGTACACGTATTACTACTCCAGGACCGAGTAGGGGCCGCGGGGTGCCCTTTGGGCCGCCCGGCCCGGGCGAGGCGTGCCTCGCCCCTACGCCAGCTTCACCAGCGCGGTCACTACCGAAAGCGGCGGCAGATCTATGACGATGCGCGCGCCTTCCACCGCGACCTTATGATCGCGCGGAACGATGCGGTCCGGCGTGGCGAAGGTGTTGGCGGCGTTGAGATCCGCATCGTGGAGAATCCGCGCCGTGGCGCTGCGCGCGGATGCGCCCTCGAGCGAGCAGTTCACCGTCATGCCCGCATCGGGCTTGGGGTTCACCAGCGTGAGGGTCAGTTCCCCGCCTTTTCGCGATGCGGAAACCGACAGGCCCACCGGCTCGGGCTTCTCCACGGCCGCCGCGATGGATGTCTGCGAGAGGTGCGCTTTGGTCATCTCGTAGACGTAGTAGGTGGTGGTGCGGACGCATTGGGCGCCATCGGCGAGCAGCATGGAGTGCAGTACGTTGACGATCTGCGCGATGTTGCTCATCGCCAGCCTGCCGGCTTGGCGGTGGATGACGTTGAGCCCCAAGGCCGCGGCCACGGCGCTGCGCATGGTGATCTGCTGGAAGAGCCGGCCATACCTGGTTTGCTCTTCGGGAACCATGCGGTCCCACACTCCCCATTCGTCCAGCAGCAGGCTCACCTGCTTCTGCGGGTCGTAGGTGTCCAGCAGCGCGCGCTGCTCCACGATGGCCTTCTCGATTTCGACAAAACTGGAGAACTGTTTCTCCATTTCGGCGGGGGTGAATTTGGTGGAGACGTTCCCGCCGTTGGAGTAGAAGTGCATGGCGAAACCCTGGGGAAAGCCGCGCCGCGACCCCGCCATATTGCCCCAGAACTTCCGGGTCCACTCCTGGTTGTTGCCGCTCGGCCCGCAGGCCACCAGGAACGGGCGCGCCTCGCCGAATGCCCGCGCGTAATTGGAGAAGCGCCGGAACTGGGTGGCGTATTCGTCGCCGGTCATCTGGCCGCCGCATCCCCAGTTCTCGTTGCCCACGCCCCAGTACTTCACATGGAAAGGCTCGGCGGCGCCATTGGCGGCGCGCAGATCGGAAAGCGAGCTGCCCTTGGGGTAATTGCAGTACTCCATCCAGTCGCGCATTTCTTCCGGCGTACCGCTGCCGACGTTGGCGCTGAGGTAGGGCTCCGCGCCAATCAGCCGGCACAAGCCGATGAACTCGTTGGTGCCGAAGCTGTTGTCCTCGATGTTGTTCCCCCAGGAGATATTCACCGTCTTGGGCCGCCGGGCCGCGGGACCGACGCCGTCCCTCCAGTGGTAATCGTCGGCAAAACAGCCGCCCGGCCAGCGCAATACCGGCACCAGCCCCTTCAGGTACTCCACCGCTTGCCTGCGATAGCCGTTGATATTGGGGACCGGCGAGTCCTTGCCGACCCACAGACCGCCATAGACACACGAGCCCAGATGCTCGGCGAATTGGCCGTGCAGTTCCGGGCGGATGAGGCCGGTCTCCTTGGAAGCGTCGATACTGACGCCGGCTAACTCCAGGGAGAAACCTCTCTTGGAGGTCAGGATCGTGGCGGCCGACACCGCTCCGGCGCCGAGCATGAAGCCGCGCCGGGTCACGGATTTTGACATAGGCACCTCTCTCAAGGCCGGCAGGTATACACCTTGGCCGGCGGAAGATTCCAGATGACGCGCTCGGAGCGAACCTCGCGAAAATACTCGCGCAGAAAATTCTCCTCGGCGAAACGCTTCAGTCCCAAGGCGCGGACCCACTTTGGTTTGCCGCTGGTGGGCAGGTATTGATACTGAGTCAGAACGCCATTCTCGCCAAGGTGCTCGGCCGCCTGCCGGACGATGCAGGCCCGCTGATCGTGAGCCATGCTCGTCAACCCAAGAGAAGAAACAATGGCATCCGCGCAGCGGACGCCCCGATTGCCGAGAATGGAGCCGAGGCGCTCGGCGCGGCCCGAAATCGGAACCAACCGGGAGTCGTGAACCTGGCTTCGAACATGGGCGACAAAGGCCGGATTGACCTCGATTGCCAACAAGATCGAACCGGGCGCCATGCGTCGCAGTATTTCGGTTGTGATGGCCCCCGTCCCCATGCCAAGCTCGACGATAATCCGCGCCCGATCGAAGTCGATGGGCCGCAACAGAGCCGACGCCAGAAACCGGGAACTGGGAAACAACGATGCCGTAACCGACAACGACTTCAACGACTCGCGGAAAAAAAAGCCGCGGCCGGTATGCGCGCCCGGCCGCACGGGGATGGAGTCCAGCCGCGCCACGGACCGGGGATGAATCTGCTTCAGCACGTTAATAGCGGGCTCGTTTTTCATACTCATGAAACCGCCGCCAGGTCGGTCTGCAACTCGGGCACTTCGATGCGGGTGCGGGTGCCCTCGCCCGGTTGGCTTTCGATCCACATACGGTACTGGTCGCCAAACAGCACTTTCAGCCGCTCGCTGACGTTGCCGATGCCAATGCCCTGCTCGAACACCGTGGCCAGCCTGGCCTCGGGAATGCCGACACCGTCGTCTTCCACCAGCAGGTGCAGCCTGGATTTGCCGCGGCGCGCGCGAATGCGGATGGTGCCGCCCTCCACCTTGCTGCCGAGGCCGTGCTTGATGGAATTCTCCACCAGCGGCTGGAGCAGCATGCTGGGCACCAGCATATCGAGGGTATCTTCGGCCACGTCCTTTTCGAAGCGCAGCTTGTCGCCGAAGCGCACGGTTTCGATGGAAAGATAATCCTCGATGAAGCTCAGCTCTTCGCGCAGCGTGGTGAAGTTTTCGTGCTTGCGCAGCAGCCGCCGGAGCACCGCCGAGAGCTTCACCACCATCGTCCGCGCCTGGTTGGGGTTGGTGCGGATCAGCGAGGAAACCGAATTCAGCGTATTGAACAGGAAGTGGGGATTGATCTGGCTGGTGAGCGCCGCCAGGCGCGCCTCCACCAGCAGCCGCTCCTGCTCTTCCAGTTTCTTCTCGTTGCGCGTGTTGTTCCAGATTTTGAGCGGAATGGCCACCGCGAAAAGGGTGGTGGCGTAAAGGGCCACGATGGTCAGCGGAGGCGGATGGGGCCAGCCAGGCGCGTCCGGCGCCAGGTAGAAAATCTCCCTGGTCGTAAAGAAATCACCCATCGTCTGGCGCAAAAACTCGGCCACCAGGATGGCGGCGAAGAAGAGCAGATGAAAGGCGGTGCGCCGGTGGTCGCGGCTTTCCTTGAAGAAACGGTAGATGTTCAGGTCGAAAAACGGAGTGAATCGCCAGATCTCTTCGGGATCGGGCGCCCAATCGCGCAGCAGCCCGCCCAGTACGCCGATGCCCGCCAGCAACGGCATGGTGACGCGCTCGTGCGCTATGAAAACCGCGGGCAGGGAGATCAGCACGCCGGAGAGCAGGCCGGTCACGTATCCGCCCAGCAGCCCGGCGATGAGGCTGCCTTCCAGGCCCAGATCGGCCGCGTGGTAGGTCCGGCTGACCACGCGAGTGGCCACGCTGGCGGCGAAGACGCTGGAAAGCCACAACGCGAGCACCACCCGCTGCTTCAGCGTGCGCGTCTCCCGCATGAGCATCGACTTGAAACGGTTGGAGCGCGCCAGCACGCTGGCGATGGAAGCCATCGCGACCAGCTTGACCAGCAACGCAACCAGGTAGCGTTCCAACATTGTGCTATTGGAACCCATTATAATAAAAGGAGTAAGACTTCCGTAATCCAACCATGAACAACTTCTCCGCGCTGCGGCTCACGAAAGTGGCCGAAGCGGACTTCCCGACCGAATTCGGTTTCTTCCGGATCTACGGATTCGAAGGCCGCGATGGCGACCTCACCGAAGAAGCCGTCGTGCTGAAAATGGGGGATCTGGCCGCCGGCCCCCCTCCGCTGGTCCGCATTCATTCCCAGTGCCTCACCGGAGACGTGTTTCACAGCTTGCGCTGCGATTGCCGCGCGCAGCTTGAAATCGCGCTCCAGAGCATCGCCGAGGAGGGCCGCGGCCTGCTGGTCTATGAGCATCAGGAGGGCCGCGGCATCGGCCTGCTCAACAAGCTCCGCGCTTACGAGCTGCAAGACCAGGGCGCCGACACCGTGGAAGCCAACGAGCGCCTAGGTTTCGACTCGGACCTGCGCAGTTACCAGTTGCCCGGAGCCATTCTGCAATACTTCGGATTGAAAGCGGTCCGGCTGCTCTCCAATAATCCGCAGAAGGTGGAAGCCGTGGAGAGGGCCGGCGTCGAAGTGGTCGAGCGGGTGCCCTGCCTGGCCGACGTGCTGGATACGCGCGAATCCTATCTGCGCACCAAGAAGGAAAAGATGGGCCACCTGCTGGAAGATTTCTAGCCGCGCTCGAACCGGCCGTTGGGGCCACCCGGCTGCCGTGTCAACCACAGGTTGAAGGTTCGGTTCGAGGCGAAGATCTCCAACGAGTCCGGCTGGATGCGGGTCCAGGCAGTGAACATGCACGCGGAGAGCGCCCTGGTCATGTCCCGCCAGCCCTTGGCGCCGCGGTCGGTAGTGTTGGTGCATTTGAAAAGTTTCGGGCCGATGGGATTGGCGCACGCGCGGCACTGCACCGAGCGGGGGCTGTGGCGTTACGCCATCGGGGTCGAGTTTCCTACTCCGATGATGCGGGAACAGGCGGGCTCCTGGCAGTCCCACCAGGTTCGCCAATAGGAAACGCGGCGAAGCCATCGCGGTTCCCCTGGCCGCTCGAAGTAGTATGATAGCGGCTGATGAAACGACTCTTTTCTCGCGGAGCCCGGCTGGCACTCGTCCTGCTGGCTCTTCTGGCCGCGTCCGCGGCGGTGCTGGCGGCACAGCAGCCCTTCTACCTTCACGACAAGGACACGGTGCTGTTCTATGGAGACAGCATCACGGAACAGCGGCTCTACACGACGTTCGTCGAAACCTTCGTGTTGACCCGGTACCCGCAACTCAACGTGCGGTTCGTGAACTCCGCGTGGGGTGGCGAGAACGCTCCCGGCGGAAACGGCGGGCCCGCCGACCTGCGGTTGACGCGCGACGTGCTCCCTTACAAACCCACGGTCATGACCGTCATGCTGGGGATGAACGACGGCGGCTACATAGCCTTCGACGAGGCGCGCTTCAACCGCTACACCGCCGGCATGGAGCATATCCTGCAAGTGGTAGAGTCGGCCTTCCCCAACCTCAGGGTTACTCTGCTGGAGCCTTCGCCCTACGATGATGTCACCCAGGAGCCGCAGTTTCCGGGCGGTTACAACGGCGTCCTGGTTCGATACGGGCAGTATGTAAGGGAACTGGGGCGGCGCAACCACATGCTGGTGGCCGACCTGAACGCCCCGGTGGTGGAGATGTTGAAGAAGGCCAACGCGTTCGACCCGGCCGGCGCGAAGGCCCTAATCCCGGGCCGCATCCATCCCTCGTCCGGAGCGCACCTGGTGATGGCGGAGGCGTTGTTGAAGGCCTGGGGCGCGTCGCCGATTGTGTCGGCGGTGGAGATCGACGCCGCGTCGAAGCAAGTGGCCAAGGCCGAGAACACGACGGTCACCGGACTGAGTGTAGGCCCAACGATTTCGTGGTCGCAGAAGGATGCGGCGCTGCCCATGCTAGTCAGTCTGAGGGACCGGTCGCTGCCCATAGGTCCCCGGCGGGGCGCCGCTACGATGGACCTGGCTCTGAAATCCTCCGATTTCATGGAGGCGCTGAATCAGGAGACGCTGCGCGTCCGCGGGTTGGAAGGGGCCGAGTACAGGCTCAAGATCGACGGAAGCGTGGTAGGCTCTTTCAGCCGCGACCAGCTTGCCGAAGGCCTCAACCTGGCCGGGCTGCCGACCCCCATGGCGAGACAGTCGCTCGACGTCCACCTGCTTACTCTGAAGCGCGGCGACGTTCACGAAATGCGCTGGAAGCAGCTCCAGGTGGCTTTGCAAAACGACAACCTGGCCCGGCTGCCGTCCGTCCTGGACGGTCTCGATGCCATGGACGAAGAGTTGGCCGTACGCCAGCGGGCGGCCGCACAGCCCGTCGCCTGCTCCTACGAACTAATTCCCGAGTAGTTGTGGGGCAGGATTGCATCCTGCGGCGGGTTGGTAACCCGCCCCTTCTACCGCCCAACTGTAATCCCCAGCCCGGTGGTGTATAGCCAGTCATTGCTCTTACGGCCGGGCACGGGATTGCTCAGATACCGGTCGCTCAGCGCGAGATTCCAGGAAAGCCACTTCCTCACCTTGGTGGCGACGCCGACATCGAGGTTCACCCGGTATGCACCCGTATCCGAGAGATCGTTGAACATGCGAAAGCTCTGGGTGAGCGAACTCGCGCCCGTCAGCTTAAGAGTGTACTCGTCGCCCCAAAATGCTTCCGCCGAGTTCCTGGTCAATGGCGTGCTGAAACTGGAATGATTGTAGTCCGCGCCGCCGAGGAGGTTCAGTACGTTGCGTTTATTCTTCACCGCGTGGAATCCGAAGCCGCCGCCAATTACAAACCGCAGGTCCAAATTCTGGAACTTGTCGTACTCGTAATTGTTAAAGACATTCACAAACAGGCGCGGGCTCACGTTATGGTCATAGCCGATTCCGCCGCGGACTGCCTGGGCGGTGCTGGCATTCTGGCCGCTGATCAAAGCCGAAGCCTTGATCAAATTGAAATCGAGGGAGATCTTGTCCGTGTTTGTGACCCGCGCCGCATTGAAAGCCATCGTGAATGTCGATGTTTGTGCATTGCCGTCCGTGCCGGCGAAACCGGCGCTGCCACCGCCGGACCAAAGCTGAAGCAGGCCCGGCTTCAGCAGCCGCTCATAAGCCTTCTGTTCGCCGGCGTCGCGGATCGCGGCGACTTCTCCCAGACTCACGTCCACCTTCGTATCCTTGGTCGTGATTTCCACTTTCCCGTCGCTGGGGGCCACCGTACCGACCAGGGTTTTTCCGTCTTTGAGAACTACATGGACCGCTTGATCCGATTTGACTGACGCGACCTTATCCCAGGCAGCGGTGACCATCCCGAAATTGTCGGTTTTGACGGTGATCGTCTTGCCGTCCTGCTTGACGATGGCGCCGGTGACGCGATCGCCGTTCTTCATCACCACCTCGTCCGCCCGGGCGGCGCTCAAGAGCAGGCTGGCGGACACCATCGACCACAACAGGCGATGGTGCTTCACGGCC
>JBAWDI010000286.1:0-2642 GCA_049590695.1 Bryobacteraceae bacterium | reverse complement strand
CGCCTGCTGCGAACCGCCGGCCTGGCCGACCTGGCCGATTCCGAGCTGCGCTTCGGCGCCCGCACCGATGGCCAGCCCCCCCTGCTGGCGATCGAAATGGCCGGCGCCGCCGCCGCTCCCCACCAGGCCATGCGCATCATGAAGTCGTTGGCCCCGGAGTATCTGAACCTGGCCCTCAGTCAAGCGCCGCGCCGCTTCTGGGAACTGCTCTTTCCGCTCCCCTACCGCGCCGACGTGGTCCGCGCCGCAGCCGAAAAGAATCTCGACCCCTACCTGCTGGCCGGCTTGATCCGCCAGGAATCCGAGTTCGACCCCCAGGCCCGCTCCCGCGCCAACGCCTTCGGCCTGACGCAGGTGCGCCCCGTCACTGGCCGCCTCTTCGCCCGCCAAGTGGGCATCAAACGCTTCAACAGCCGCCTGCTGTTCCAGCCCGCCGCCAACCTGAAAATCGGCGTTTCGATTTTTTCTTCCATGCTCCAGCAAAACGGCGGCAACCTGGAGCAGACCCTGGCCGCCTACAACGCCGGTCCCAATCGCGCCGCCGAGTGGCTCGCCTGGAACACCTACCGCGAGCCCGCCGAGTTCGTGGAATCCATCCCCTTCACCGAGACCCGCGACTACATCCAGGCCGTCCTGCGCAACGCCGACATCTACCGCCGCCTCTACGCGGCGCTACAGTAGTTACGTGCACCGTCGAACATTCCTCACTCTTCCCATGGGAGCCACTCTTATGCAGGCCCAGACGTCCCCCGCCACTCAGCGCGTAATCATCGAGCTTCGCTATTTCCGCATGCGCAACGGCCGCCAGGTGGAGCGCACCACCGAGTATCTGCGGCGCGGCGTCTTGCCCGCTTCCGAGCGTGCCGGCATTCACCCGGTCGGTTGCTTCAACGCCGTCATCGCACCCGACGCCCCCTTCATCCTGACCCTGGCCAGCTACCCGTCGTTGGCCGCCCTCGAAACCGCTCGCGAAAAGCTCGCCGCCGACAAGGAGTTCCTGGCGGCGGCCGACGAGTATAATTCCATGACCGAGCTGAGTTACATCCGGATGGAAAGTTCGCTCCTGTGGGCCTTCCCCTCCATGCCCGCCGTGGCCGTGCCTCCCACCGGCGAGAATCGCCCGGCGCGCATCTTCGAATTGCGCACCTACGAGGCGCCCAACGATAAGGCGCTGGCGCGCAAAATCAAGATGTTTGGCGATGGCGAGATCGGCATCTTCCGCCGCTCCGGCATGTTGACGGTATTTTTCGCCCAGACCATCGTCGGCAGCCGCATGCCCAACCTCACCTACATGCTGGCGTATGACGATCTGGCCGCGCGCGACAAAACCTGGAGCGCGTTCTCCGCCGATCCCGACTGGCGGAAGCTGCGCGCCACGCCCGGCCTCTCCGACGCCGAAATCGTAAACAACATCAGCAACGCGATCCTGCGCCCGCTACCTTTTTCGCCCATCCGCTAGCCGCGTCGCTGCAAAGCGGGGACTGCCACCAATTCCGCCTTTTGGAATTGGATGGCTGTACCCGGTTTGCCCCCTTGCGGTAAAATCTCCCTTAATGCGGACCACCACGTCCGAATCTCTCTACCGCCGCTTGCAGCAGCACCTCGACCGCATGCCAGTCGGCTTTCCGGCTACTCAATCCGGGGTTGAGATTCGGATTCTCCAACGCCTCTTTACTCCCGATGAGGCCGAAATCGCGCTGGAACTGAGCGCCATCCCCGAGCCCGCCGCCACCATCCACAAGCGCTTCAAGTCGCGCATGGCTCTCCCCGAGCTGAAGCAGAAGCTGGACCGGATGGCGGAGAAGGGGAATATCCTGGCTTGGCCCATCGAGGGAGAAGTTCGCTACGCCAAGATGATTTTCGCCATCGGCATGTACGAGCGCCAGGTCAAGAAGCTGACGCCCGAGTTCGAGCGCGACACCCGCCAGTATTTGGAAGAAGCGTTCGGGCAGGCGTTCCACAGCAAGAAAACGACGCAACTGCGCATCGTGCCGGTGAACAAGCGGATTGCCGTGGAACGCAGCGTCACCACCTACGACCAGATCCGCGCGCACGTGGAAGCCTCGCCCGGGCCTTTTGCCGCCATCCCCTGCATCTGCCGTCGCGGCAAGGACCTGTTGGGTGAGAGCTGCAAGCAGACCAAGCTCCGCGACAACTGTCTGATGATCGGATGGGCGGCACAGTGGGCGGTGGATTCCGGCACGGGGCGGATGATCAGCCGCGAAGAGATGCTGGACCTGCTCGACCAGGCCGACCAGGAAGGTCTCGTCCTCGAACCCGAGAACACCAAGTCTCCGATGTTTGTCTGCTGCTGTTGCGGGTGCTGCTGCAACGTGCTGCAGTCGGCCAAACGCCTCCCCAATCCCACCGATTACTTCAGCTCCAATTTCTACGCCGCCGTAAACGCCGAAGTCTGCGAGTCCTGCGGGACCTGCGAAGTGCGCTGCCAGATGGAGGCGATTTCGAGCACGGAAGGCAAGGCCGTGGTGGACCGTTTGCGCTGCATCGGCTGCGCCCTGTGCGTGACCACCTGCCCCTCCGGCGCGCTGCGGCTCGAGCCGAATGACAAGCCCAGAATCCCGCCCGATGACACTCAGGCGCTTTACCTGAAGATATTGCAGGACCGGTTCGGCCCCTGGGGG
>JBAWDI010000285.1:0-2723 GCA_049590695.1 Bryobacteraceae bacterium | reverse complement strand
GCCCAGACCCTCCGCCAGGGCCTCGGCGCGCACGGCGACACCGTGATCTTCCGCGACCGCCCCCTTCACGTCGCCGGCTGGGCCAAACGCTTCCTCTTCGACGGCGGCCAGCTCGAACGCCCCATCTCCAGCCTCTCCGGCGGCGAGCAGGCCCGCGTCCTCATCGCGCGTCTCATGCTCCAACCCGCCGACCTACTGCTGCTCGACGAGCCCACCAACGATCTCGACATCCCCACCCTCGAAGTGCTCGAAGACAGCCTCACCGATTTCCCCGGCGCCTTGGTGCTGGTCACCCACGACCGCTACCTGCTCGACCGCGTCTCGACCGCCGTGCTGGGCCTCGATGACCAAGGCGCCGCGCAACTCTACGCCGACTACTGGCAATGGGAAGTGGCCAGCCAGCCCCGCACCAAACCCGCCGTTGTAGGGGCTGGGCATGCCCAGCCCCAGCCTCCACCGAAATCCCCTCCTGCCAAAAGGAAACTCTCTTATCTGGAAGCCCGCGAGTGGGAGCAAATGGAGCCTCTCATTCTGGAAGCCGAGCGCCAGCTCGAGTCCATCCGCGCCGAAATGCATTCGCCCGAGGTAGTCTCGGACGCCCCGCGCTTGCAAGTCTGCTATCAAAACCTGCAATCCGCCGAATCTCGCGTGCAATCCCTCTACGCCCGCTGGGCCGACCTGGAATCCAAGCAGATGTGAACCTTTTTCACTACTCCAGCGCCCAGTATCCCTCGCGCGTTTTCGCTTGAAGCTCCGGCCTGTTCTTCACCTCCACCCGCACCGTATGAAACTGCCCTGGCTCGCCTCCCTTCGGCTCGAAACTGAGAATGTACTGGCGATGCACCTCTTCGCCCACCAGTTGAATCGCCTGCTCCAACGCGTGCTTTTTCACGAAACTCAGGGTGGTACCGCCGGTAGTCCTGGTGAACAGAGTGGAAAGATCCGGCTGGTGCAGGTGAATCAATTCGCCGATCGCGTAGATCAGACCGCCCGGTCCCAAATCGGCGGGAACCGGCGTGTCGTCGGGAGGCGGGCACAGATCGCACTGCTTTTTCTTGATCCGCTCCGCTTCGGGTTTCACATCCTCGGCGGTCTTCGGTCTTACCGTGAACGGCTCCAGAAATGGCGAAAAGGTCAGCCAATAGACGGCGGCATTCAGCCGCTCCACTTGCTCCATCACTTCGGGCAGCTTGGCCTTGCTCGAACGATCGCGCCTCTCGGCAATCATGAGGATGATGCGCCGCCGTCCCGGTGGCCGCCGCTCCAGCATAGTGAGCGCCTGGCGCAAGGCATCCAGCATGTGCGCCTCGCCGCCTTCCTGGCGCAACATGCGCAGTGCGTGGATCGCGAGATCCGGGTTGCCGGTGAAATCCTGGTGGACCTTCACTTCGTCGCTGAACGAGATCACCGCCGTCTGTCCGGCATCCGCCGCCAGCAACTGCGTAAACAGAATGCCGCTGCCGCCCAGCTTGTCGATAACGGCTCCGGAATTTGAGCTGGTCTGGACCGCCACCACCAGGTCGATGGGATATGTCATCCAATCCATGCGTATCGTCTGCGGCACATTGTTGTCGTATAGGATCAGGTCGTCGGGGGTCAGCCCGTCCACGTAACGTCCCTTGGAATCCGTGACGGTGGTGGGTGCCACTACCAGCGGAACGGTGCTCTTGAACTGCCCCCAGCCGGTCGAAGCGAGCATCGCCAGAATCGCCGCAACACGCATCGTCGAAACCTCAGCACTTGTGGGGCATGCTTTAGCTTGCCATTTTCTCACCGCGCCGCCTATCGCATGTTCGCGCCCATCCACTCGATCAGGTGGTCCTGCGATTTCTCCGGAAGCCGGTTGTAGTCCCAGGGCTCATACAATCCCAGTTTTTCGGGAGCGCCATAGAGTGAGTAGACCTTCCTGGCCTGCTCGACGGCGGCGTGAACGTCGGCGGGCGTGGCGTCGCGATCCAATTGCGGCTGCATGACGAGCACTGGCCGCGGCGCAATCGCGGCCAGCAATTCGTCGAAGTCGTAGGGGATCTGCGATTCGTGGCCGACAAAGAAGCCAAGGCGCGGAATCAGCCCGTCCAGGTAGCTATAGCGCGCCACTCCGCCAGTGCCGCGCGCGGCGGTATCGGTGCGCATGGGGGTGAATCCGCAAATCGAAACCACGCCTTTCACGCGCGCGTCCAGCGCCGCCGTATACAGACCCACCATCCCCCCCATCGAGTAGCCGAACAGATAGATGCGCTGCGTATCCACCAGGCTGTCTTTCTGGAGAGCGTCGATGGCGGCGCGCGCGTCCTCCACCATCCGGCCCATTCGCGACCAGTGCGGGTACCGGTCGTAGAACGGTCCGGTCTCGCTCATCCGGCTGCCGAAGCCGCTCTGATCGTATGCCAGCACCGCGTAGCCCGCCCGCACCAGCGCCAGGATCGGATGCAGGTCGTTGTGGTACACCCACATATAGCCGAGCGGATAACTGTAACCGTGCAGCCAGATCACGGTGGGCAGCTTCGTGCCTGCGGGCGTGCCGGCCGGGTAGTAGAGGTCGCCGCGGACGTTGAAACCGAAACTGATCGGGCGGGAAGCGGTCCGGCTCTTCTGCGGTTCCAGCCAGCCAAATGACCCGCCGCCGCGCTGGATGACCCAGGCGACCAGGTCGGGCGTGGTCTGGCCGGGGTTTGCGCCGCCGCGTCCCCCAAATCCGCCGCGCCCGCCGCCCGGCGCCGGCA
>JBAWDI010000284.1:0-1511 GCA_049590695.1 Bryobacteraceae bacterium | reverse complement strand
TGCAAAAACCGTGCACGATCATGGAGACCGCGTCTTCACTGGAGATGCCGCGCTGCCGGCAGTAGAAGATCTGGTCTTCCCCGATTTTCGAAGTGGAGGCCTCGTGCTCCACCTGCGAAGAGGTGTTTTTGACTTCGAGATACGGGAAAGTGTGGGCGCCGCATTTGTCGCCGAGCAGGAGGGAATCGCACTGCGAATAGTTGCGGGCGCCGGCGGCGGACTTCAGAATCTTGACGCCGCCGCGATAGGTGTTCTGGCCGTGGCCGGCGGAGATGCCCTTGGAAACGATGGTGCTGGTGGTGTTCTTCCCGATGTGGATCATCTTGGTGCCGGTGTCGGCCTGCTGCCAGTTGTTGGTCAGCGCCACGGAATAGAACTCGCCCACGGAGTGGTCGCCCATCAGCAGGCAGCTCGGATACTTCCAGGTGATGGCCGAGCCGGTCTCCACCTGGGTCCAGGAAATCTTGGAATTCACACCGCGGCACGCGCCCCGCTTGGTGACGAAGTTGTAGATGCCGCCCTTGCCTTCCTTGTCGCCGGGGTACCAGTTCTGCACGGTGGAGTACTTGATCTGGGCGTTATCGAGGGCCACCAGCTCGACCACCGCGGCGTGCAACTGGTTGGTGTCGCGCATGGGGGCGGTGCAACCCTCCAGGTAGCTGACGTAGGCGCCTTCGTCGGCCACGATCAAGGTGCGCTCGAACTGCCCGGTGTCCTTGGCGTTGATGCGGAAGTAGGTGGAAAGCTCCATGGGGCAGCGCACGCCTTTGGGCACGTAGCAGAAGGAGCCGTCGCTGAAGACCGCGGAATTCAGGGCCGCGAAGAAGTTGTCGGAGGAGTGAACCACCGAGCCGAGGTACTGGCGCACCAGGCCGGGGTGCTCGCGGACGGCTTCGGAGAACGAGCCGAAAATGATGCCCATGGCCTTCAGCTTTTCCTTGAAGGTGGTGGCCACGGAGACCGAGTCGAACACGGCATCGACCGCGACGCCAGCCAGCAGTTCCTGTTCTTTCAGCGGGATGCCGAGCTTGGCGTAGGTCTTCAGAAGCTCCGGATCGACCTCGTCGAGGCTCTTGGGGCCGCTCTTCTTCGATTTGGGCGAGGAATAGTAAATGATGTCCTGGTAATCGATGGGCGGGTAGTGAATGTTGGCCCAGGTGGGCTCCTTCATGGTCTGCCAGTGGCGGAAGGCCTTGAGGCGCCATTCCAGCAGCCATTCCGGTTCCTGTTTCTTGGTGGAGATCAGGCGGACGACGTCTTCGTTGAGGCCGCGGGGGATGGCGTCGGCTTCGATATCGGTGACGAACCCCCACTTATATTCCTGATTCGCAAAGGTCTCGATGGTGTTGGTAGAATCGCTCACCCGTTAAGCTCCTAAAGTCTGGGCTGATACCAGTTTAGCTAATCTGTACTTCTTAGTCAAGATTGATCGGCCAATGGATACCGAGGAGGGCTGAACGGGTGCGGGAAAGGGGTGAATGAAGACTGGATCAGCCGTTGCTGCTCTGGCC
>JBAWDI010000283.1:0-2905 GCA_049590695.1 Bryobacteraceae bacterium | reverse complement strand
GTGGAGCCGGGGTGGCGCGAAAAGCCCGCCTTTCTGAACGCGCTGGACTGGCGTACAATGGCCGGTAAAGATGATTTCTAAAATTTGCGGTGCTCTTGTGGTTCTGCTTCTGCTGGCCAGCGTCTGTCTGGCCGCGGAAAAACCCCTTACCGACGACGCCGTCTACAACCAGGTCCGCATCAAGCTGGCCGACGACCCGGTGGTGAAGGGCGGCGGGATCGCAGTGGAAGTGAAGCAGGGCGTGGTCACGCTGAGCGGCACGGTGGAGCTGCAGGTTCAGATAGAAAAGGCCACCAAGGTCGCGAAGAAGGTGAAGGGCGTCAAAGAAGTAATCAATCACCTCGAGATCAGGAACAAGAGCGCGGGCAAATGAAGCGCTCGGCCCGAACCTGTTTCGCCGCCGCCCTTTTCTCTCTCCTCGCTTCCGCGCAGGATTTCTCCGATATCGCATTCGGCAAGCTGGCGGATGGCTATCGCTTCACGGAAGGCCCCGCCTGGTCCAAAGACGGGTACCTGATCTTCAGCGACACTCCCAGCGACCGCCTCCTCAAATGGTCTCCCGGCCATGCCGCCGAAGTCTTTCGCGCGGACGCCCATGGCCCCAGCGGCAACGCTTTCGACGCCGACGGCCGTCTCTACACCTGCGAGACGCGTTTGCGCCGGGTGACCCGCACCGATAAAAAGGGCAAGATTGAAGTGCTGGCGGACAAGTGGGAAGGCAAGCGTCTCAATGCGCCCAGCGATATCGTAGTGAGCAAATCGGGCCACGTCTATTTCACCGATCCCGCATTCGGAGAGCAGTCGGACCACCGCGAGTTGGATTTCTACGGCGTCTATCACCTTCCGCCACGGGGCCCCATGAAGCTGGTGGCCAAGCCGGCCGGGCGTCCCCGCGGCATCGCGCTCTCGCCCAACGGCCGCATTCTGTACGTTTCCAATGCGGACGAGCACAACATCCGCGCGTACGACGTGGACCGCAACGGCGACGCCTCGAACGAGCGCGTGCTGGTTTCCCGAATCGACGGCGTGCCGGGTGGCATTAGCGTGGACGAAAAGGGCAACTTGTACGTGGCCGCCAGGGGAATCGCCGTCTACAGCGCGCAGGGCCGGCTGGTGCACGTCATGGAGATGCAGGAGCTGCCCTCCAACTGCGCGTTCGGGGAGGCGGATGACAAATCGTTTTTCATTACCGCGCGCGGCTTGGTGTACCGTGTGAGGCTGGATGTGAAGGGGGCGATGGTGTACTGATGGCGCACCTAAGCCGCGGGTGTCCGTTCCGTGTGAGGGCCTGAACTCGCGGTCTTCCGCTCCAAAAAGGCGCCCAGGATTGGGTCATGGGCCAATCGGTCGCACCTGCGCCGCGCGGCTTCCTCTTCGCCGAGTTCGACGATCTCGCACAAGAGACGGTCTTGAATATCGGTCTTCATTTGGACACAGTCGAACTTTTTGTCCTGCTTCAATTCTGCACCACCTCTCGCGGCGAGTAAATCTTCGGGCTCCGATAGCCACGCAGGCTGTTCACGCCTTCGTACCCTGCAATCTTCTCAAAATGGACGATGTGTTTGAAGTTCCAACTCACTGAGAGATCGGCGCCGAAAATCGTTGCCAATGCGATGTGCGCCGCGTCGTTGCGGGAAGCCGGTCCAACGACCCCGGCATCCAGATACGCCTGCTTGAGGTCGTTCGATTCCACCGAAGAGTTCACGACCTCTAGTTCGGGCTGAGGTAGATCCGCCAGAATGCGACGAACCGGTTCCGGAGCCAGGCCCAACTCGTCGAGCGTCACATCGGAAACCACGAGGACGAATCGACCGGCGCGCACCTCCTCGAAGAATCCGACGCTCTCCGCCCGAAACTCGTCGTCAAAACATCCCCCGAACACGGAGGTGTCGGCATAGACTCGGAGCGTTCTCTTCACACCTATCATTATCGCTCCGATCTCATTCTCGCCAGGACATTCGGGGCGGGCACGTTCGCCGAAAGGACACGCTGCTCCGTGCCGGGCGACGAAACTCCCAAACGCCACCGGCTGAGCGATTGGGCGTTGCGTAGCCTGTCCCTGAAACCTGGTTTCCCGAATCGACGGCGTGCCGGGAGGCATGAGCGTGGACGAAAAGGGCAACCTATACGTAGCCGCCAGGGGAAGCGGATGACAAATCGCCGTTCATTACCGCGCGCGGAGTGGTGTACCGCGTAAGGCTGGATGTGAAGGGCGCGACCGGCCGGTGCCCGACAAAACGATTACTGCGCTTTGGTAAACACGAGCTTCTCGGCCTTGCCTTCCGGTTCAATATGAATAATCTCAAGAACCAGGGAATCACCCGTAGGCGACAGCGAGAACTGCTGCTTCTCGACCGAACTTTCCTTACGTCCGTGTGTCTTCAGGACGACCAGCAGCGGACCATTGTAATAGACGGACACCGTAGCCTTGTATCCGCCGTCCTGCATGGGGCACTCTTTGCCCAGCGTGCCGCAGGTGAACTCCGAAACATCCTCCTTCGGGTTGGGCCCGCGGGTCTCCTTTATATGGATCTTCTGCGCCTTCTCCTCGACTACGAGCGCGAGATTCTTGTTGGTCCGGTCAAGCTCGCTGCGGGCCGGGTCGAGTTTCCATGTTCCACTCATATTCGGTTGGCCCTCGTCGGCGCGCACCACCGCGGTGCCAACCAGGAGAAGCCCCGCAACCGTCAGCACAAGACTGCGCATGCTCAAATCTCCTTCGTTGCTCGCCAGACATCGCACGGATATTGGAGGACCGCTTGCCGCCAGCCCTCAATATACATATACATCAGTAAGCCGCCACATCCAACCATGCCATATCGCGGACATAGCGAAGAAGAGACCCTGGGGAGAATTCGTGGGTGGTTTGGCGAAGAAAACCGACGCCCCCCGGACGGTTCCAGGG
>JBAWDI010000282.1:0-4615 GCA_049590695.1 Bryobacteraceae bacterium | reverse complement strand
GCGCCGGACGCTGAACGGGCGCATCGGGCGGACCGGCCTCGCGGCGGCACTGTTGGCTAAGTTGTGGACATCGGCGGCGGTGGCCGCGTGTGCGGCGTGGGCGGTGAAGATCGGCATCGGGCACGGGGATCATCCGATTAAGGCAGCGGTCGCTATTCTGGGGACATACGGAGTGGTATACTTCGCGATCACGTACTTGCTGAACGTGGACGAGTGCGCGAGAGCATTTCAACGAGTGGCGAAGCTGCGGAGGTAAGACGTCATGCGAAATTCGATGACGCTGCTGGCGGTTGTGCTGGCTGCGTCTAACCTGCTGGGGCAGACCACTGATGCGGCGTCGTGGCAGAACCTCAGCCGGCTGGCGCCTGGGCAATCGATCGAAGTGACCACCAAGAAGGGCGAGTCGCTGAAGGGTGCGTTTGCGAGCGTTTCCGAAGGGGCCATCAGCCTGGTGCGGAAAAGTCAGAATGTCGCCGTTCCGCGGGCGGAGATTGCGCGCGTGAACCTGCGCTCCAGCAAGCGCATGAACTACACGCTGGTTGGCTTGGCAGTCGGGGCGGGTGCAGGCGCCGGCATCGGCGCAGGCGCGGGCGAGAGCCTGGCCAACGCGAGCGGCGGTGACTTTGCAAACCTGAAGCCTGCGATTATCGGCGCCGGGTGCGCGATCGGAGCGCTGGTGGGAGCTCTCGTCGGCCGGGGGCTGGGGGGGCGCGGCGCCACCGTCGTCTATCGCGCGAAATAGATCAACCCTTCAGATCCTTGAACGCCTCTTCAATCTCTTTCTTGGCTTCCGGCGCGGGCACCACCAGCGGCAGCCTCGGCGGGCCGCCGTAGTAGCCGTTCAAATCCATCGCGTACTTCAGGCCGGGGATGCCGTACTTGGTGGTCACCAGCGCCGCGGGCCGGCCGATGCGGTTTTGCCAGTCCAGTCCAGCCGCCTCTTCGCGCGTGCGGTACGCCTCCCAGATGGCGATCGCCGAATACGGTGCGGCGTTGGCATAGGCCAGGATGGCGCCCGATGCGCCCATCAGCAGCGACGGCCACAGCGTCGGCGCGGAGCCTACCAGCACCTGAAAGCCGTGCTTCACTTCGCGGATCATCTGCATCACCTTTTCCAGGTGGCCGGAGCTTTCCTCGATGGCGATGACGTTGGGATGCTCGGAGAGCGCCACCACGGTCTCCACCGGAATATCCACGCCGGTGGCCTGCGGCCAGTTGCAAATGATGAGCGGGATGCGCGACTGATCGGCCACCGCGCGGAAGTAGAGCGCCTGGGCGTCGGCGCGGTCGATGAGGTTCTTGTAGTAATGCGGCGTCCGCACCATGGCGGCCTTGTAGCCCATTTCGGCGGCGCGATTGGTGAGAGCCACCGTCTCGCGCACGCCTTCCATCCCGGTGCCGGCGATGAGCAGCTTTTCCGGCGCGGCGTGCTTGGCCACCAGCTCCCACATCGTATACTTCTCGTCGGCGGTGAGCATGACGCTTTCGCCGGTGGACCCCATCACGACGTAGCCGGCGAGCGCGGTGCGGTTCCACTTCTCCACGTTGTGCCGCACTTTGGCGGGGTAAATATCGCCGTGGTGATCGAAGGGCGTGGCGATTGGTGGGAAAATACCTTGTAGCTTCATTTCCGAGTGTAATTCCACGATAACAATGTTCTCTCTCGAAATCGAATGCGATGCCGACGACCGCGACCTGCTGATCGCCGAGCTGTGGGAGCAGGGGTCGGCCGGCGTTGTCGAGCTGGATGTCCGGCGCGTGCGCGCGTTCTTCGACGACGGCGCCGAGCGTGACGAGCTGTTCGAACTTTTTCCCGGTGCGACGTACCGCGTGGAGGAACAGCGCGACTGGGTGCAACGGGCGCGCGACCTGCTTCAGCCGATGGAGGTGGGCGCACGGTTTTTTCTGGTGCCCGAATGGCGCGACGATCCCGCCCCGCCGGGCCGGTTTCGCATCGCCGTCAATCCGGGGATGGCGTTCGGCACGGGTGTTCATGAAACCACGCAATTGTGCATGGAGGCGCTCGAGGCGTTTCTGAAGCCCGGCATGAGCGTGTTGGACGTGGGCACCGGATCGGGCATTCTGGCGCGGGCGGCCAAGCTGCTGGGGGCGGGAAAGGTTTACGCTTGCGATACGGACCCGGTAGCGGTCCGGATTGCGGGCGACGGATTTGTGGGATCGGTGGACGCCGTGGCGGCCGGCTCGTGCGACCTGGTGGTGGCGAACATCAGCCCGGAGGCAATCATCGAGCTTGCTCCGGACCTGGTGCGCGTGCTGCGCCCCGGCGGCGTGCTCTTGGCGAGCGGCTTCGAGCATCACGAAGTAGACCAGGTGAAGGCAGCCCTGCCCCCCGCCCGCGAGGTCCGCCAAAAAAGAACCTGGGCTCTACTGGTTACTCCTGCTGCTTAGTTGATTTGTGGGGCAGATTTGTAATCTGCGGCCGATTTTCAATCGGCCTGCCGACTTTACAGAGAATATTCCCCCTCACCGCCCACTCTCTCTTCGTGCCCACTTTCCACAGCCGCCGCCTGCCGCACTATCACTCCATCGGACAGCCCCTCTTCCTCACCTGGCGCCTGCATGGCAGCCTCCCGGCAAATCGCACCTTCCCGGCGGCGACCACTGCCGGTCAAGCCTTCCTCGCCATGGACCGCCTTCTGGACACCACTCGCACGGGTCCGTTGTACCTTCGCCGGCCGGAGTTCGCCAGGATGGTAGTGAAAGCCATCCACTATGAAGAACGGGACCTGCGGCACTGCCAACTTCACTCCTATGTCGTGATGCCGAATCACGTTCATCTCCTGATGACTCCGCTGGTGGACGTTTCCAAGGTGACGCAATCCTTGAAGAGGTTTACCGCCCGGGAGGGCAACCGGATTCTGGAACTCACCGGGCAGCCGTTCTGGCAGGACGAGAGTTATGATCGGCTGGTCCGCAACGAGACGGAGTTTCAGCGGATTGCGGATTATATTGAGATGAATCCGGTGAAGTGCGGGCTGGTGAGTACGGCGGAGGAGTTTCCATGGTCCAGCGCTTGGCCGATTGACAATCGGCCGCAGATTGAAAATCTGCCCCACGCTATTTGCCCGCGTTGAAGCGGTCTTCAATGGCTTTCCAGTTCACCACGTTCCACCACGCGGAAATGTAGTCCGGGCGGCGGTTCTGATACTTCAGGTAGTAGGCGTGCTCCCACACGTCCAGGCCCATGACGGCGCACTTGCCCTCCATCACGGGGCTGTCCTGGTTGGCGGTGGAAGAGATCTCGAGTTTCCCGCCGGATCTCAGCAGCCACGCCCAGCCGGAGCCGAAGCGCGTGGCGGCGGCCTGGTTGAACTTCTCCTTGAAGCTCTCGAAGCTGCCAAAGGTCCCGACGATGGCTTGGGCCACGTTGCCCACCGGCGCTCCTCCGGCCCCCGGCCCCATAATCTTCCAGAACATGGAATGGTTGATGTGGCCGCCGCCGTTATTGCGCACCGCGGTGCGGATGTTCTCGGGAACGATGGCGCAGTTCGAGGCCAGCAGTTCCTCCACGGTCTTGCCCGCCAGGGCGGGGGCCGATTCCAGCGCTTTGTTCAAGTTGGTGACATACGCGTTATGGTGTTTACCGTGGTGGATTTCCATCGTCATTTTGTCGATGTAGGGCTCCAGCGCATCGAAGGCATACCCCACCTGTGGAAGTGTGAAAGACATAGCGATCTCCTTTTATCCCCTCTGAGCTTGTTCAAAGGCATGGGCGAGCCGGAACATCGTGGTCTCGTCGAAATGCCTGGTTAAAATCTGCATTCCTACCGGCAACCCCCCGGCGGTGGTTCCGCACGGCACGCTCATGCACGGAATGCCCGCCAAACTGCCGGTGATGGTGTAAATATCCGAGAGGTACATGGCCAGCGGGTCGTCCAATTTTTCGCCCAGCTTGAAGGCCGGGAACGGGGAAACCGGCGCCACGATGGCATCCACCTCCTGAAACGCATTCGCAAAATCGCGCGCGACGAGCGCACGCACTTTCTGCGCCTTCAAATAATACGCGTCGTAATAGCCCGAGCTGAGCACGTAAGTTCCCAGCATGATGCGGCGTTTGCACTCGGCGCCAAACCCTTCGCCGCGGGTATTGCGATACATGTCCGAAAGCGTGTCCGACATCTCCGAGCGGAAGGTATAACGCACTCCGTCGTACCGCGCCAGGTTGGAGCTGGCCTCGGCCGTACAGATGATGTAATAGCACGCGATGGCGTAATCGGTCGAGGGCAAACTGATTTCACGGACCTGGCAGCCCAGGTTTTGAAGCGTGTCCACGCCGCGCGAGATCAGGTCGCCGGTTTCGCCCATCAATTCTTTTAGATACTCGCGGGGCAGTCCAAGCTTCAAGCCTTTTACGTTTCCGTCGAGCAGGGCCGTGTAATCCGGCACGGGGGCGTCGGCCGAGGTGGAGTCGCGGAAATCGCGGCCGGCTATCACGCCCAGAAGTGTCGCGGAATCTTTCACCGAGCGGCCGAACGGGCCGATGTGGTCGAGCGAGCTGGCGAACGCCGTGAGGCCGTAGCGCGAGACGCGGCCGTAGGTGGGGGTTACGCCCACCACCCCGCAGAACGAGGCCGGCTGGCGGATGGAGCCGCCG
>JBAWDI010000281.1:0-10595 GCA_049590695.1 Bryobacteraceae bacterium | reverse complement strand
CTGGCCCTGCTGGCGGCCTTGACGCTCGACGGCCTGATGCGCAACGCCGTCTGGATCTTGCTGGGCGGGTTAGCCGTCAAGACCTACATCGCGCAGAGAGCCGGCTGGTAGCTGGCCGCATCCCTCTTTGAAACATCCCCGCGTTTCAATTTGAAACACGTTCCATTCTGAAACGTGGATTCAGAGCGCCTGTGACTGAAAATAAGGTCTTTATGCCTGGATTCTAAGTGGTCCTCAGGTTGCACCCTCACTGTTGCCGGAAGATTTAAACCGGCTTCCAAAAAAATCCGATAAGGGGACAAAAGCGATGAGGGTGACAAGTGTGTCTGTATGCCGGCGGCCGGGAATCTCCATCGAGGTCCGCGACCAGATCGTGCTGGAACATCTTCCGCTGGTCAAAGCGATCGCCATTCGCGTGCACGAGAACCTGCCGGTGCATGTGGATCTCGACGATCTGATCCACGCCGGCGTGCTGGGCCTGTTCGATGCAGTGGTCAAGTACGATGAGTCCAAGAACGTCGCGTTCCACAGCTACGCGAAGCACCGGATCAAAGGCGCGATCCTCGACAGCCTGCGCCAACTCGACTGGGCGTCGCGCGACCTCCGCAAGCGGCAAAAGCAAGTGGATTCCACCACGCGCGATCTTTCCGCCAAGCTGGGGCGCACCCCCACCGAGGGCGAAGTAGCGCAAGCGATGGGACTCAGCATGGAGCGGTGGCGCCGCATGCTCATGGAATTGCGGACTGTGGCGTTGGTTTCGGCCTCGCCCAATCCCGACCAGGAGCGCGACCACACGCAGGAATTCGCAGCCAAGCCGGATTTGCAGCCCGACCGCATGTGCCAGCGGAGGCAGTTGCAGGTGACGCTCGCGCGCGCCATCGAGACCTTGCCCGAGCGGTACCAAAAGGTCGTGTGCCTCTACTACACGAAAGAAATGACCATGAAAGAGATCGGGGAAGTGATGGGCGTGAACGAAAGCCGCGTGTCCCAGATTCACAAGACCGCGTTGAAGAAGATGGCGGTGGCGCTGGAATCGGAGGGAATTCACTCCGTGGCGGCGTTTTGATGGATGGATTACTCCGGCAGCACGGATTTCCCCGGGCGAGATGCCCACAACGCATCGAGCGGTAGAGCGTCTAACTTGGGACCGAAGGCGGCCGCGGTCGAACCCGTGTACAAAACTACTCCCCGGCGGAATCGCGATCCAGCTATTTGAGCCAGAGCCCGCAATCCGTTGAAATCCTGTCCGGTCACGGTGGCGCTGGCCTTGACCTCGACGCCCACCAACTGCCCGGATGGCTCTTCCAGCACGAGATCCACCTCCGGGCCAGTGGATTCCCGGTAATGATAAAGGCGCGGACGCCGCCGCGACCAACTGGCCTGCTTGCTGAGCTCGGCTGCGACGAAGGTCTCGAGCAAGGGGCCGCGAAGGCTCGGTTCGGCTGCCAGCCGCGAATCGTCGAGCCCAAGCAGGTATGCCGCCAGCCCGGTATCGAGGACGTAGACCTTCGGCGCCTTCACGAAGCGCTTGCTCAGGTTGGTCGACCAGGCCGGAATGAGCCGCGCCAGAAACGTGGCCTCAAACAAAGCGAAGTAACGCTTCAGGGTGCTCTGCGGCATGCCCGCCGACCGCGACAACTCGGCGAAGTTCAGCAGCGAGGCGGAACGGGTCGCGACCAGGGCAAGCAGGCGAGGCAAGGCTCGAAGCCCTTCTATGTGAGCCATGTCGCGGACATCCCGTTCCAGAATGGTCGTCACGTACGAGCCAAACCATGCGTGGCGCCGCTCGGTGTTGGCGCGCTCCACTGCCGGAGGAAATCCTCCGGCGAGGATCAGCGAGAACAGACCAGCCGAGCTCAGCGGGCTGGTTGAAAGTTCCGGCAGAGCCCTTGAAAAAACCGCATCTATGAAAGCCTCAGGCGCGCCGGCCAACTCGCCCTGGGAAAACGGCCAAAGCGTCAGTATCTCCATGCGGCCAGCCAGGGACTCAGCCAGATTTGGAATGAGCAGCACGTTCGCCGAGCCCGTGAGCAGGAACCGGCCAGGCTTGCGGCAACGGTCCACTTCGGCCTTGATCGCGAGGAAGAGATCAGGCGCACGTTGGACCTCATCGATTACGACCGCGCCATCGATGCTAGCAAGGAACCCCGTAGGGTCCTCCCGAGCCGCGGCAAGCAAGACAGGGTCGTCGAGAGTGATGTAGCGGCTGGGATGATGGGTGGCCGCGATATGTTGAACCAGGGTACTCTTCCCGGTTTGGCGGGCCCCGTGAAGCAGAACGACGGGCGTGTCCCGCAGCGCCGCCAGCAGCGGCCCGCTCACAAAGCGTGGAATCATGGATGAAATTCAACCACCTAATGGTTGATTATACACCAGAGCTTTCAGCTATCAGCGATCAGCTTTCAGCTATAACCGGCGCCGGCGTAGCTGAAAGTTTTCCAGAAACTGCTCGCAAGTCATTGGTTCCTCGTCAGCCGATTTGGCCACGGCGCGGTCCGGGGCTGATAGCTGAAAGCTGATTTATCGCAGTTCCTTGCTGTTCACCGTGGCTGGCTCCGGGCCGTAGTTCTCGCGGATGACCATGGACTGGTCCGAAAAGAACGAGCGGCTGCCCGAAGACCCGTACGCGATCGGGTTGGCATTGATCGTGTAGCCACCCGGGTTTCCCGTGAGTGTGAACTTGTAGCCTTGTTTTTCTCCGCCCGCCAGGTCGTTGCCAATCAGGTCCGCGGCGGAGGGATTGGGCGCGCCGCTGGCAGGCGGTCCGAGTTCCGCCAGCGAGGCCGCATAGCGGCCGTACTGGGATTGGTACTGCACTTCCATCTGGTGAATGGTTTGGATGGCCTTGATGGCGGCGGTCTCGCGCATGAACATCTGGGTTTTCTGATACTTGGGAACCGCGATGGTGATGATGATCAGGATGATCGCGATCACGATCAGCAGCTCGATGAGTGAAAAGCCTCGACGGCGTGTTCTTGGGTGGAACATTCTGCCCCCTATTCTATGACGGATCACTCCCCCGCGGTGTGCAGGAAATTCGCGGACTTCACCATGGCGTCGATCATCGTCAGACGCCGCCAGAAGTCGCGCAACAGGTTGAGGCGCAGGGCGTTGGGGCCGTCGGAGAGGGCCTTTTCGGGTTGGTCGTGGACCTCGACGAAGACGCCGTCCACACCCGCCGCCACGGCCGCGCGCGCCAGCGTCTCGATGAACTGCGGCTGGCCCCCCGATGCGTCTCCGGCGCCTCCCGGCACCTGCACGCTGTGGGTGGCGTCGAAAACCACCGGCCAGCCGGCATCGCGCATGATCTGGAGGCCGCGCATGTCCACCACCAGGTTGTTGTAGCCAAACGAGGAGCCGCGCTCGGTGAGGATCACCTGGCGGTTGCCGGTGGAAGCCACCTTATCCGCCGCGCGGTGAATGTCGTGGGGCGCCACGAATTGGCCCTTCTTGATGTTGACCATCCGCCCCGTGCGGCCGGCCGCCAGCAACAGGTCCGTCTGGCGGCAGAGAAACGCGGGGATCTGGAGAATGTCGGCCACTTCGGCCGCCGGCTCGGCCTGCCAGGCTTCATGAATGTCGGTGAGGATGGCGTAGCCCTCGGCCTTCACGCCCGCCAGGATGCGCAAGCCTTCCCGCAGACCCGGCCCGCGATACGTGCCGCCCGAGGTGCGGTTGGCCTTGTCGAAAGAGGCCTTGAAGACGAACTCGCCCACGGCCTCGCGGATGCCGCGCGCCAGGCGGTGTACGTGCTCTTCGCTCTCAATGACGCACGGCCCGGCGATCAACACCAGGCCCTGGCCGAACGCGCTGTACTCAATTGCCATGGGAGTAAACCGCGTCGGTCCGCGACTCTTCCCCAGCTTGCGCCAACCGGCGCCGCCGGTTCTCATAGGCGGCCCCAATAAACGCCTTGAACAGGGGATGCGGCTCCATGGGCTTGGACTTGAACTCGGGATGGAACTGACAGCCGAGATACCACGGGTGGTCGGGGATTTCGCAGATCTCGACGTAGGTCTGGTCGGGCGTCTCGCCGGTGATTCGCAGCCCCGCGGCTTTCAGCCGGTCTTCGTATTCCCGGTTGAACTCGTAGCGGTGCCGGTGGCGCTCGTTGATCTCGCGCACGCCATAGGCGCGGTAGGCGAAGCTGTCCTCGGCCAGCTTGCAGGGCCAGCCGCCCAGCCGCATGGTGCCGCCGAGATCGTCCACGCCTTTCAATTCCCGCAGCTTGAAGATGACGCGGTGCGGCGTTCCGGAATTGAATTCGGTGGAATCGGCGCCCGCCAGGCCGCACACGTTGCGGGCGTATTCGATGACCAGGGTCTGCATGCCCAGGCAGATGCCGAAATAGGGCACCTTGTGCTCGCGCGCGTAGCAAATGGCGTTGATCATGCCGTCGATGCCGCGCTTGCCGAAGCCCCCCGGCACCAGGATGCCGTCGTAGCCTTCGAGCTGCTTTTCCCAGCCCTCGCCCACCACGCCTTCGGCATCGATCCAGTGAATATCCACCTTCAGCTCGTGCGCCAGCCCGCCGTGCAGCAGCGCCTCCTTGAGGCTCTTGTAAGAGTCCTCGTAGTCGGTGTACTTGCCCACCAGGCCGATCGACACCTCGTCGCGCGGGTTGGCGATGCGCTCGAGCATGGCGGTCCATTTACTGAGCTCGCGCGGCCCGGCGTCGATGCGCAACAGCCGAAGCACGATCTCGTCCACGCCTTCGGCGGCGAACATGACCGGCACCTGGTACACCGATTTGACGTCGCGCGCCGTAATCACGGCCTTCACGTCCACGTCGCAGAACAGCGCGATTTTTTCCTTCATCTCCTGCGGGATGAAACGCTCCGAGCGGCACAGCAGGATGTCGGGTTGGATACCGATGGCGCGCAGCTCTTTCACGCTGTGCTGGGTGGGCTTGGTCTTCAACTCCTGGGCCGCGGCGATAAACGGCACCAGGGTCACGTGCACGAACAGGGTGTTGTCACGCCCCTGCTCATGGCGCATCTGGCGGATGGCTTCGAGAAACGGCAGCGATTCGATGTCGCCCACGGTGCCGCCGATCTCGACAATCACCACGTCTACGTCCTGCGCCACCTTCTTCATGGCGGCCTTGATCTCGTTGGTGACGTGCGGGATCACCTGCACGGTCTTGCCCAGGTAGTCGCCGCGACGCTCGCGGGCGATGATCTGCTCGTAGATACGGCCCGAGGTCAGGTTGTTGGCCTGCGCCAGCTTGGAGTGGGTGAAGCGCTCGTAGTGGCCGAGGTCCAGGTCGGTCTCCGCCCCGTCGTCGGTGACGAACACTTCGCCGTGCTGGAAGGGGCTCATGGTGCCCGGGTCCACGTTCAGGTAGGGATCGCATTTCTGGCAGGCGACCTTCAGCCCGCGGCTCTCCAGCAGACACCCGATGGAAGCGGCGGCGATGCCCTTGCCCAGCGAAGAGACCACGCCGCCCGTTACGAATATATATTTAGCCATACCGTCCCACCCCCTGTGCCATCGAGGCTTCGAACAACTTGCGGACCCTCTCCAGGTCCTCGGGCGTATCCACTCCCAGCGATTCGCACTCGGTTTCCACGACGCGGATTCGATACCCGTTCTCGATCGCGCGCAATTGCTCCAACCGTTCCGCCCGTTCCAGCGGCCCCACCGGCAGCGCCGAATACCCCAGCAGAAAATCCCGCCGGTACACGTAGAGGCCAATGTGCTTGAAATGAGTTCCCGGCCGCGCCTGGTCGCGCTGGTAGGGAACCGGACACCGCGAAAAGTAGATGGCGTCGCCGTGGCGGCCGGTCACCACCTTCACCACGTTGGGGTCGGTAATCTCGCGCGGGTCCTCGATGGCCTTCTTTAGGGTGCCCATGACGATCCCGGGGTCGTGCGCCAGCGGGAGGATGGCGGCGTCGATGGCGGCGGGGTCGATGAGCGGCTCATCTCCCTGGATATTGACCACCAGCTCGGCGTTCTCGGCCGAGGCCGCTTCCGCCACGCGGTCGGTGCCCGAAACGTGGTCCGCGCGGGTCATGACCACGCGCGCCCCGAAACCTCTTGCAGCTTCATATACCCGCTCGTCATCGGTGGCAATAATCGTGGCGGTGAGGTATCGCGCCAGGGAGGCGCGCTCGTAGACGCGCTGGAGCATGCTTTTGGAGGCGATTTGGGCCAGAACCTTGCCGGGAAAACGGGAGGATGCGAAACGCGCCGGAATAACGCCCAGTATTTTACGCGGCACAGGCGATCATACCACAAAACCCGTATGCTAAAATCAAGCAAGAAAGGCTGGCCAGCCGCCGATGCTGCCCTCCTACCGTAAGCTGTTGCCATTCAGTACATTTTGGGTTTGCCTGGCGCCGGTGCTGTGGGCTCAGGTCACCATCGAGCCCCGCGCCAAGCCTTCGGTTCGCGCCGAGGCAGTTCCCAAAGCCAACATTCGCGTGGACAGCACCCTGGTGCTGATCCCGGTGACGGTCACCGACCCTATGAACCGCTTCGTCACCGGACTGGAAAAGGAGAACTTCAAAATTCTCGAGGACCACAAAGAGCAGGATCTCACTCAATTCTCGAGCGAGGACGCTCCGCTTTCCGTGGGCGTGGTATTCGATTGCAGCGGCAGCATGGGGAGCAAACTGGACAAATCCCGGCAGGCCGTGGCGCAGTTCTTCAAGACCGCCAACCCCGAGGACGAGTTCTTCCTGGTGGAGTTCCACGACTCGGCCGAGTTGGTCCAGCCGTTCACCACCAACCTGGAGGAGATTCAGAATCGGCTCACCTTCACGCAGTCCAAAGGCAGGACCGCCCTGCTGGACGCCATCTACCTGGGGCTGCACGAGATGAAGAAGGCCCGGAACCCGCGCAAGGCGCTGCTGGTGATCTCCGACGGCGGCGACAACAACAGCCGCTACACCGAAGGAGAAATCAAGAACCTGGTGAAAGAAGCGGACACGCAAATCTATGCCATCGGAATCTATGAACCGATCGGGTCGCGCTCGCGGACGGCGGAGGAACTCGCCGGGCCCGGCCTGCTGACGGATATCGCCGAGCAGACCGGCGGGCGGCAGTACGCCGTCGAGAACTTGAACGAATTGCCGGACATCGCCGCCAAGATCGGGGTCGAGCTTCGAAATCAGTACATTCTGGGCTATTCACCGCAGAACCAGGAACACGACGGAAAATACCGGCGCGTTCAGGTGAAACTGGTACAGCCTCGCGGACTCCCTCCTCTCCGGGCTTTCTGGAGACTGGGCTATTATGCTCCATCTCAATAATCGTCTTCTTACTACCCTCGCCGCCTTCGTTTCAGCCGCTTCGGCCCTTCTGGGACAGCCGGGGAATCCCGCTCCCAAGCCTCCCTCGCAAGACGATACCGGCACGGTATTCCGGACGGATACGCGACTGGTGGTTCTGCCCACCACCGTCATGGACAAGAACGGCCATCTGGTCACCAACCTGCCGAGAGAGGCCTTCACCGTTTTCGAAAACGGCGTGCAGCAACAGATCAAGGAATTCAAGCGCGAGGACGTCCCGGTCTCCATGGGACTGATCATCGATAACAGCGGCAGCATGCGCGACAAGCGGGCCAAGGTCGAAGCCGCTGCCCTGGCGCTGGTCAAAGCCTCCAACCCCGGCGATGAAGTCTTCATCGTCAACTTCAACGACGAAGCCTTCCTCGACAACCCGCACGGCAAGGATTTCACCAGCGACATCCAGGAGATGGAAGAAGCGCTCACGCGCATCGATTCGCGCGGCGGCACGGCCATGCGGGATGCCATCCGCATGTCCATCGACCACGTGAAGGAAAAGGCGCACAAGGACAAGAAAGTCCTGGTGGTGGTCACCGACGGCAACGACAATTCGAGCGTCGTCAGCCTGGAGGACCTGGTGAGGGCCGCGCAGCAGAGCGAGGTGCTGATCTATGCGGTGGGCCTGCTGAGCGACGAGGAGCGCCGTGAAGCCACCCGCGCGCGGAAGGCGCTGGAGGCGCTGGCCGAGGCGACCGGCGGCGAGACGTTTTTCCCGCGGGACGTTTCGGAAGTCGAGCGCATCGCCACGCAGGTGGCGCACGATATCCGCAACCAGTACACCATCGCGTACACGCCCTTGAACCAGGCCATGGACGGCTCGTTCCGGCAAATCAAGGTGACGGTCAAGGTGCCGGGCAATCCCACCGTGCACGCGCGCAGCGGGTACTACGCCACCCCCGATCAAGGCGTCCGGCCGGCCAAGAACGCCGCCGGCAGATGATGCTCCGCACGCTGTGGCGTCTCACTCGCGGGTACCGCCTGCGGCCGTGGCGCAGCCCATATCTGCGCTGGCGCATGGAGACCTACTGGGGCTTCGACGCCGGGGAAATCACGTTCGCGCAATTCTGGGGGTTGATGTGGCGGCAACGGCGGGAGATGCTGCGTTACCTGCGCTGGTCGGGGAGGATGAGGGCGGGGCGGGATTCGTCCGCGAGCGCAAAGAGATTTCACCGCGGAGGCGCAGAGCCGCAGAGTTAAGAAGAAGAATGAATGCAAGGTCAAGACCTGAGAGCGCAGAGACGGCAGAGGACGCGGAGAATTGCATGATTCGGCGCCGCGATCAGGCGCGGTTCACTGGGACATCTTGCGGATGAATTCTTCGGTTTCCAGTTGATCCAGTAACTGGCCCAGTTTTCCCTCATAGATCCCGGCTTTCAGCCCGAGAGGCCACGGTTTGACGACGAAGCGCGCGGCCCGGCCCGTCTTGCCGGTCTTAGACAGGCCCGCCCGCAGAGCGTCGTTCACCACCCGCTTCAGGGAAAGTTTCTCCTCGGCCATGCGCTGGCGGATTTGTTGCGCCACGTCGGGCTCGATGGTCAGCGTCGTCCGCATACAGACATCATAATGCAGGCACCACTCGGTTGATATACTTGCCCTTTGCGATGGGCGACAACCTGAGATTGCTGCTGCGCCTGCTCTATCGGCCCGCCTCGGCCATGGGCGCGATCCTCGACCGCGGCAGCTTGCTGTTCGCCAGCGCGGCGGTGCTGGCGGCTTCCCTGTGGCTCAAAATCAACGCTCCCTGGCTGCCCTTCAGTTTCTACGCTCCGCTGCTGGTGCTGGCGGCAATTTACGTTCCCGGCGCACTGCTGCTGGCGCGGATGGGAGGGGCGGGCGCGGTCTTCCAGCGCGATTACTCTCCGCTGCTGACCTCGACCGCCATGGCGCTGGCGGCCGTCGAAATCCCGCTGGCGGTGGCGGCGTGGGTGGTTCCTCCACTGGTCCTGGTGTGGCTCGGCGGGCTGGCGCTGCTCGAATTCGCGGTGCTGATGTTCTTCGCCGTGCGGACGGTTTTCGGAACCGGCAACTGGACCGCCGCCGGGGTGGTCTCGCTCTCCTGGGTCCCGCTGGTGGCCGCGGCTTTCGTCTGGGCGCCGCTGCGGTTTTTGCTGGGGTGGCTGGCCTCGCCGTTCTTCCTGTTTTTTGCCTGGTATTATCTCGGCGGCGAACTCGGCAACCTGGGCGCTGGACTGCGCAACCGCCAGCACTTTCACCACATGCTCGAAATCGCCGCGGTGAATCCGCACGATGGCGAAGCGCAGTATCAGCTCGGACTCATCTACCAGCAGCGCCGGTTGTACGGCGAAGCCATCGAGCGATTCCGCCGCGCCGTCGCCATCGACAACACGCAAACCGACGCCCATTTTCAGTTGGGCCGCATCGCGCGCCAGCAAGGGCGGCTCAACGACGCCCTGGCGCACTTTCAGACGGTGGTCGACCAGGACGAAAAACATAGCCAGAGCGAGGTGCTGCGCGAGTTGGGCGGCATCTACCTCTCGGTGGGCCAGTACCAGGACGCCCGCAATGAGCTGGCGCGGTATGTGGAGCGGTGGCCCTACGATCCCGAAGGCCTGTTCTACTGCGGCCAGGCGCTGGAGGGGTTGGGCGACGGCGCCGCGGCCCGTGCGATGTACGCGCGCGCCGTGGAATCGGCCCGCACGGCGCCGCGCTATCTCCGCCGGTCCACCGCAAAGTGGAGCCGCCTGGCTCAGAAGCAGATCCGCAAACTGGCGGGATGACTTCAGCGGTCTTCCGCAACGATGCGAATTTCGACGACCCGCTTGTCCAGCTTCTTGCCGGCGTGGTAGCCGCCCACGACCGCGCCGATGATTCCCGCGGCCGCGATTACCGGGATCGCCACGATCCCCGGCCCTTCGGAGACATCGGGGTTGCTGGCCGCCACGATCCCGGCTACGGCGGCGACCGCACCGGCAGTGACCAGCACTCGCGCCACCTTGCGGTAATCCGTCACCTGCAACATGGAGACGGATAGCCGCGGAATCAAGTGGCTGCCTTTGGGCTGCGCCTGGCGGTCCGAAGTCTTGGATACCCGCAGCCACATGCCGTCCGGTACGACTCTCTGAACCTTGTCTATGTGTTCTCTACCCGAACTTCGCCCTTGCCCCAAACCGTCTGGCGGCCCACTCCCACCCAGCGGGCGGCGCGCAGCCAGGGCAGGAATTCGGCGAGCGCACCTTCATACTCCGCTTCGCCGGTGAAGCCGCCGAGCGAATGCACCTGGCCGGTGCGGCCGGATTTGCGCTCCACCCGCTCCCATTTCAAATCCGCGCGCTGCAAACG
>JBAWDI010000280.1:0-1653 GCA_049590695.1 Bryobacteraceae bacterium | reverse complement strand
CTTCAGCGCCAGCGCCAACATCTCCGCTCCGGCCGCGAACTTCACTGCCGCGCTGCGCCTGGCCGTCGAAATGTTGAAGGAACCGGCCTGCCCCGCGGACGAATTCGACCGCGTGCTGTCGCAGCGCATCAAAGCCCTGGAGAACCCGCCCACCGAGCCTACGCAGCTTGCCACCGAGACGCTGACGCGCCATCTGAGCCCCTGGGTGAAAGGCGATGCGCTCTACAACGCCACGCGCGAAGAGCAGCTCGCCGAGCTGAAGAAAGTCACGCTCGACGATGTCAAGAAGTTCCACGACCAGTTCTACGGCGCCAACTACGGCGTCTTTGCGGTGGTCGGACCCGTGGACCAAGCCGCCGTTCAGAAGGCCGCCGCGGAACTGCTCGGCAACTGGAACACCTCGATGGCGTACCAGCCCATGGCAGCCGCTTATAAGAAGGTGGCGCCCATCCACCAGAAAATCGAAACGCCCGACAAGGCCAACGCCCAGTTTGAAGCCGGCGTGCGCTTTCGGATGTCGGAAGACGATCCCGATTATCCGGCCATGCTGCTGGCCGGCTACATGTTCGGAGGCCCCATCACCTCGCGGATCTCCGATCGCATACGCAATCGCGAAGGTCTGAGTTACGCGCCAATGCCCGCGTGGCGATTCCGGCCGAAGGCGATTCCGCGCTGCTTTCCGGCACGGTGAGCTTCAACCCGGTCAACGGTCCCAAAGTCGAAGCCAGCTTTAAGGACGAATTGGTCAAGACACTGCGCGACGGTTTCAGCGCCGCCGAAGTGGCCGAAGCCAAGAGGGCCTACCTGGAGTCGCGCATGGTTTCGCGTTCGCAGGACGCCGCGTTGCCGGCGCTGCTGGCCACCGAGGAACAATACAGCCGCACCATGAAGTGGGACGAGCAATTGGAAGCCAGGATCCGGTCGCTGACGCCGGAACAGATCAACGCCGCGTTCCGCAAACATGTGGACCCGGCCGCCCTTTCCATCGTGAAAGCCGGCGACTTCAAAGCCGCGGGCGTGTACCGGTAGGGGCGGGCACGCCCGGCCCGCGTGGGACACCCCCGATGATTCTGGCGATCGATATTGGCGGGACGGAATTTTCGATGGCGGTGTTCGATGGCGCTCGCATGGCGCGCCGGCGGTGATGGACAACGACGCCAACGCCGGGGCCATCGGCGAGGCCGAATTCGTGGAGCGCTACGTGGTGGACCTGGCGCTGGGGCTGAAGGCGGCCATCATGCTGCTCAACCCGCGGCGCATCGCGATCGGCGGCATCGGCAAGGCCGGAGACCGCTTGTTTGTTCCACTGCGCGCCGAGATGCGTCGGCAGATCACGAGCTGGTCCGGGGCGCGCATCGACGTAGTGCCCGCCGCGATGGGCGACGACAGCGTGCCCTACGGCGCGCTGGCCCTGGCAACGGGCGATTGAGGGGTGCTCAGAAAGCTACAATCGAGTTCTATGCATAACTGGAGCAGGCGGGTAATAGCGCTGGCGCTGCTGGCATGCGCGCCTCTGGGGGCCGAGATCCGGTCGCTCACCATTCTCCATACCAACGATCTGCACGCGCGGCTGTCGCCACTGGAGGACAAGCAGGGCGGCTTCGCCTATTACGCCACCGTCATCCGGCGCGAGCGCGCCAATTGCACCGACTG
>JBAWDI010000279.1:0-3102 GCA_049590695.1 Bryobacteraceae bacterium | reverse complement strand
GGCCTGTACCGCCGCGTCATCGGCGGCCATTGGTCCATGTCGCCCTCCATGGCGAAACTGGCGGCCGCGAACCTGTTCGAGGCCTACTGCCTGCCCGCGGGCATCCTGGTGCAACTGTTCCACTCCGCGGCATCGGGCAGTCCCGGTTTTATCAGCGAGATCGGCCTGGGCACGTTCATCGACCCGCGGGTGGAGGGCGGCAAGCTGAACGCCCGCACCGTCGAAGACCTCGTGGAGTTGTGGAATCGCGATGGCAAGGAGTACCTCTACTACCGCGCCCACCCCATCGACGTGGCGCTGATCCGCGGCGCCGTGGCCGACGAAGAAGGCAACCTGAGCATGCACGAAGAGGTGGCGCCGTGGCATAACTGCGCCATGGCGCAGGCCGCGCGCGCCGCCGGCGGCATTACCATCGCGCAGGTGAAACGCATCGTGCCGGCGCGCAGCCTCGATCCGCGCCTGGTCCACGTGCCAGGCATCTTCGTCGATTACCTGATAGTAGATCCCGATCAGGGGATGACCTACAACATCGGCTACGACCCGGCGCTCTCGGGCGAAGCGCGCAAACCGGAGAGCGAGTTCGCCCCCTTCCCGTTCAGCGTGCGCAAGAGCATCGCGCGGCGGGCGGCCATGGAGCTTCGCCCCGGCGCCGTCATCAACGTCGGCTTCGGCGTGCCCGACGGAGTCATGAAGATCGCGCGCGAGCAGGGGATCGCGCAGTCCGTGGTGCCCACCATCGAGCAAGGGCAAATCGGCGGCATCCCGGCCGAGGGCCTGGAATTCGGCGCCGCCTACAACAGCACGGCCATCATCGGCACGCTGCGGCAGTTCGCCTGGTATCAGGGGCGCGGCGTCGATATCGCCTTCCTCGGCTTCGCCGAAGTGGACGCGGCCGGCAACGTGAATGTCAGCAAGCTCGACTCCGCCATCATCGGCACCGGCGGGTTCATCGACATCGCGCAGAAGGCGCGCAAAGTGGTGTTCTGCGGCACGCTGGCCGTCCGTGGCGGCAAGCCCAAGTTCGTCCGCGAAGTCCGGCAGATTACCTTCAGCGGCGCGCACGCCGTCTCCACCGGCCAGGAGGTGCTCTATGTCACCGAGGCGGCGGTGTTCCGTCTGACCGCCGAAGGGCTGCAACTGGAGGAAGTGGCGCCGGGGCTCGATGCCGAGCGCGACGTCGTCGCGAAGATGGCCTTCCGGCCGGTGATCGGCGCTTCGCTCGGCACGATGCGCGCCGAGTTGTTCGCCCCCGCACTGTTGCCCGCCGACTGTTTCCCGGCGTTCCAATGACGCCTCCCCGTTTCGTGCACGGCCTGCGCTGGTGGATCGTCTCGCTGGTCTTCCTGGCGACCGCCATCAACTTCGTCGACCGGATGGTGATCGCGGTGCTCGCGCCGGTGATCACCGAGCGGCTGGGCCTCACCAATCTCGAGTTCGCCGGGATCGCCACTTGGTTCCTGCTGGCTTACACGGCCAGCCAGGGCATTTCCGGCAAACTCTACGACCGCCTCGGCACGCGCCTGGGCTTCACGCTCTCCGTGTTGCTGTGGTCGTTCGCCGAAATGGGCCACGCCTTCGCCACCGGGCTGCGCAGCCTGAGCGCGCTACGCTTCCTGCTGGGACTGGGCGAGGCGGGCAACTGGCCCGGCGCCGCCAAAGTGATCGCCGAATGGTTCCCCGTCCGCGAGCGCGCCTTGGGCATGGGGATTTTCAACTGCGGCGTGGCGTTCGGCTCCATCGTCGCGCCGCCGCTCATCGTCTGGCTTCAGATTCACTTCGGATGGCAAGCCACGTTTCTCTCGACCGGCCTGCTGGGCCTGGGCTGGCTGGTTCTCTGGCGGCTGTTTTATCAAACGCCCGATCGCCACCCCAAGCTCGGGCCCGCCGAGCGCGCCCTCATTCTGGAGGGGCGCGCCTCGATCCATCCGGTTCGCGCCGTGCGCTGGCGTGACCTGCTGCGGCTTCGCCAGACCTGGGCGATTGTGCTGGCCCGCCTGTTCACCGATCCAGGGTGGTGGCTCTACCTCACCTGGCTCCCACTCTATCTCCACAACGTGCGCGGATTCAGCCTGCGGCAGATCGGCATGTTCGCCTGGGCGCCCTACGTGGTGGCCGCCGCTGGTTCGCTCACCGGCGGCTGGCTCTGCGGCTATCTGATCGCGCGTGGTTGGACCGTCGCCAAAGCGCGCCGGGCCGCCGTGCTGCTGGGTGCGGCGCTCATGACAGCCGGCATCCCCGCCGCGCATGCCTCCAGTGCCGCCGTGGCGCTGGCATTCATCAGCGTCGTCATGTTCGGCTTCCAATGCTGGGTCGGCTCGGTACAGACGCTGCCCAGCGATCTCTTTCCCGAGGACGCCATCGCCTCGGTGGCGGGCCTGAGCGGAGTAGGCGCGGGCATCGGCGCGATGGCTTTCACCATGCTCACGGGATTCGTGGTGGACCACCTGCACAGCTACACGCCGATTCTGGTGGCCGGCGCGCTGCTGCCCTTACTGGGAACCGCCGTCTTGATCCTCCTCGGCGGCACCGCGGTCACGGCCGAAGTGGAACCGGCCTACACGCGGTCAGGCCACTGAGCTAGACTCAAGAAAGGAGCGCGCCACAACTCGCCATGACCGACACCCAACTCTACATGGCCCTCGGCATCCCCACACTCGCCGTCCTCGTCGGCATCCTCATCAACTCCATGCAGTTCCACCACGCCGCGGCCTCCATCAACGCCCGCATCACCAGCGTCGAAACCCGGCTCGACCTGCTACTCGGTAAGGTGATGGACTTCAACGGCTGCCTGACGCGCTTGGAAGAACGTGGAGACCGCCGCGCATGACCGTCGACATCAACCAACCCGCCATAAAACAGCACCTCCCCTAAGCCCTAGACGCGCCGTTGAGACCGTCTCTGCCCGGAGAAGTTCGCGCGAGAGATTGGCCGCGCCGTGGCCTTCGAGTTTCAATCCGCTCCCGGCATCGATGCCGGGAGAATCGCCGGGATGGGTCAGTCTGGCATGGTTCGCTTGTTTCAATCCGCTCCCGGCATCGATGCCGGGAGAATATTGATCTCGACGACTACGGCGTGGAACACGAAGGTTTCAATCCGCTCCCG
>JBAWDI010000278.1:0-3486 GCA_049590695.1 Bryobacteraceae bacterium | reverse complement strand
GCCGTACACGTCGTCGCCCACCCGGCCGCCATCGCTCTGGCGCTCTTTCTCCGCCGGCTCCAGGCGCACGACCCCATCCGCCGCTCCGTCATCCAGATCTTCGCTCCCGCCAGCGAGCACGGCATGCCCGGCGTGGAAGAACTCCAGCAGCAGACCATTAGTCTGTTCGCGTTCAAGACCCTCCCGCGGGCCGTCTTCGACACACAGCTCGCCTTCAACCTGATCGCCGGGTATGGCGAAGAGGCCCCCGCCGCGCTCGATGATTCCGAGTTGCGCATCGAACACCACCTGGCCACGCTGCTTGACTTGCCCGGCGAGGGCCGCGGCGCGCCCATGCCGTCGCTGCGCCTGGTGCAGGCGCCGGTCTTCCACGGCTACAGCTTTTCCGCATGGGTGGAATTCGACGGCAACCCCGGCGTCGAAGCGCTGGAGAGCGGCCTGGCCACCGCTTCCATCGAGGTGCGGGGAAGCGGATTCGAGCCGCCCACTAACGTCGGCCAAGCGGGCCAGGGCGGCATCGCCGTGGGCGCCGTCGCGCCCGACCGTAACAACTCCGAAGCCTGCTGGTTCTGGCTGGTGGCCGACAACCTCCGATTGGCCGCCGATAACGCCGTCGCTGTGGCGCGGCAACTCACATGACTAAACTCCGTCCGCTCGCCATCGCGTTCACCGCGGCGCTTTTTGCGCCCGGCTGCGCCTATCACGTCGCCGGCCAAGGCGATCTGATGCCGAAGACCATCAAGACTATCGCCGTCCCGGCGTTTGGCAATATTACCACGCGTTACCAACTCGCGCGCCTGCTGCCCGCCGACATCACCCGCGAGTTCCTTTCGCGCACTCACTACGCCATCGTGGCGGACCCCAACCAGGCCGACGCCGTCCTGGCCGGCACAATCACTAACTTCGCCTTCTTCCCCACGGTGAACGATCCCACTACCGGCCGCGCCACGGCCGCGCAAGTCGTGGTCACCCTGCGTCTGACCCTGACCGACCGTGCCACCCAAAAGGTGCTCTTCTCGCGCTTGGGCGCCGAATTCCGCGAGCGCTACGAGATCTCCGTCGACCCCGCGGCCTATTTCGACGAAACCGGAACCGCCATGCAGCGTGTCAGCCGCGACGTGGCCCGCAGCGTCGTCTCCGCCATTTTGGAGGGGTTCTAGACGTGATTCCCGGGCAGTTTCTTTCCAGGGTGAAGAAGGGCCCTTTGCCCGCTGCCGTCCTCCTGCTCGGCCCCGAAGCCTACCAGCGCCTGCGCCTCAAAGAAGCGCTCTTCAAGACTGTTCCTGAAGGCGCCGTCACGGAGCACGACCTTTCGCGGATGGCTCTCGCCGAAGTCCTCGACGACGCCCGCGGGCTCTCTCTGTTTGCCGCCGAGCGTCTCATCTGGGTGGTCAATGCCGAGGCCGCCCTGCCGCGCGGCCGCTCCGAGGAAGATTCCGAAGGCGCATCCGCTTCCGGCGATTCCGCCCCGCTGGTTGGGTATATGAAGGACCCCACGCCCGGCGTCCTGCTGGTTTTCGAGGCCATCCGCTTCGATTTCGAAGGCGACGACAAGCGCAAGCAGGAGCGTGTCCGCAAGTTCTACAGCGCCATCCCCGACCTCGTCGAGCTGCGCCGGTTCCCCAGCCACGAGGCCCGCGCCGAAGCCGAAGCGATGGCGCGGCGCGCCGGTTTCCGCATCGAGCCTGCGGCTCTCGATCTGTTGGTGGAGGCCCTCGGCGCCGACGTCGCCCGCATCGCCGTCGAGATTGAAAAACTGTCGCTCTACGCCGGAAGCCGCGTAGTAGGAGTGGACGATATCGCCGCCCTGGTGCCGGATGCGCGCTCCACCACCATCTTCGCCCTGGTGAACGCGCTGGGCCGCCGCGACCGCGCCCGCGCCCTGGAATTCCTGGATACCTTGACGCGCGAAGGCGAGTACCTCCCGCTCGCGCTGGCGTTCCTCTCCACGCAATTCCGCATGGCGCTGGTGGCTCGCGAGGCCGGCCTGAAGAGTGCGCAGCAGGTTGTGGGACACTTCTCGCGCATGGGTGTGCCGATGTGGGGATCGCGCGCCGAGCAGGTCTGCCAGACGGCGGCCAAATTCAGCCAGCCGCAACTGGAGCGCGCGATGCGCCTGATCTACGACGCCGACAAAGGCCTCCGCGACGCCCGGCCCGACGACCGGATCGTCATGGAGAGGTTCATTTTGCAGTTGGTGGGTTAGCGGGGTTCCAGGTTCGGATAACGGATCGTGCTGGAAGCGCCGTATTTCCGATAGTCGCTGTATTCTGCCAGGTACTCGCCGCGCTCGGCCTTGCCCGCAACCACACGGTGCGCCGAGGCTGAGACGCGAACCGGCATGCGGAACTGGTTTTCGCCAATCTGCACGGGCCGGTACTCGACGTTGATCGGAAGCGCATCGCCGGGTTCCTGCCCCTTGGCCAGGATTCGTTCTTCCAGGCGAATGATCTCAAACGACACGGGGTCGAACCAGGCGCGGCCGGTTGCCTGATAGGAACTGGAGCCATTCTTCTCCCGCATCTTCTGCTTGCCGTTCTTGGTAGTGAATGCGACCACGAAACTGCCCCGATCGGGCTCCGCGGCGGAAAAGGAATAGTCCGCCTCACCCTTTGAACCGAAGATCATGGCCAGGATGGAACTATAGCCGCCGCCCACGCGGAACATGCCCTGGAGCATATTTTTCTCTCCCCATCGCGCTCCATTCACCGTCTCGATCTGGCGTTCTTCCTTGAACGACAAGCCGCCTAGTTTGCTTAGCGCGGAGTGGTTCTGCCGTCCATTGAACGTGGATTCGACGACCGTCTCTTTCTCGACGCTGCCGTCCTTTTCGGCTACCGTCCGCGAGGTGATTTTCTCGGTGCAGACGAAGTCGGGAAGCTGAGTTTCGAATACTTCGACATTGTGTCGAATCCGGGAGAGCGCCTCTTCGAAGGTGGGCTACGCCCCGGCGGCCGACAGTCCTGCTGCCGCCAACAAGAGTGCTGTGAATTTCATGTCCGGCCGTCTTACGCCGGCAGCGCCTTCACTCGTTGATGCAGCTTCGACTTATACCGCGCCGCGGTATTCATCTTGATGATCCCGCTTTTCGCGGAACGGTCGATAATCGAAAATGTCTTGGGAAGCAGTTCCGCCGCGGCCTTGGCATCTTTGCCGAGGAGCGCGCGCCGCATCGCGCGAATCTGGTGACGCAGGCGGGTCTTGCTTTTCCGGTTGTATTCCGTGCGCCGTTCGTCCTGGCGCACCCGCTTGAGCGCGGAATAAGTGTTTGCCATCTTTGCTAAATCGAGTCCTTACAAAGCGTTCGAGCTTTTAGAATAGCGCACCCGGCGCCCCCCCGGCAACCTCGGATGTGGCGCGTGTCAAGCCTCGATAGAAATGTCCCCCGTAGCGCCTCGATAGAAATGTCCCCTTTTGTGACCGCTGAGGATCCGGGGGTTGCCTTTGCATTTGCCCCCTTTCCCTTATCTAAGTGAGTTGTTCGGA
>JBAWDI010000277.1:0-4094 GCA_049590695.1 Bryobacteraceae bacterium | reverse complement strand
GAGATCGCCCGCATCGCCATGCTGGACGTCGCGCAACTGCACGGCGGCGAGACGCCGGCGGATTACCCCGCATCGCTGACGGTATGGAAAGCCGTGCGCGTGGGAGGCGTCTGCGACCTTTCGCGGTTCCGCGATTGCCCGGCTGAAGCTCTGCTGCTGGATGGTCCGGCTTCCGGCGTGGCCTTCGACTGGCGGCTGGCGGCCGAGGCTCCCAAGCCCGTCATTCTTGCCGGAGGCCTGGACGCCTCCAACGTCGCCGAGGCCGTGGCGCTGGCCCACCCTTGGGGCGTGGATGCCTGCTCGCGCATCGAAAGCGCGCCGGGCAAGAAAGACCATCGGAAGATGAACGGATTTCTGAAAGCGGCCAAGGCGGCGCTGGGCGCATGACTCCGCAACCCGATCGCGGCGGACATTTCGGGCCTTACGGAGGGCGCTACGTGCCCGAGGTCCTCATGGCGCCCATCGAGGAGCTGGAGCAAGCCTACCTGGCCGCGCGCGACGATCCCGCGTTTCAGTCCGAGCTGGCCGAGCTGCTGCGGGCCTACGCCGGCCGTCCCACGCCGCTCTATTTCGCCAAACGGCTCAGCGAAACCCTGGGCGGCGCGCGCCTCTGGCTCAAGCGCGAGGACCTGCTGCACACCGGCGCGCACAAAATCAACAATTGTCTCGGCCAGGCGCTGGTGGCGCGGCGCATGGGCAAACGCCGCATCGTCGCCGAGACCGGCGCGGGCCAGCACGGCGTGGCCACCGCCACTGTCTGCGCGCTGCTGGGTTTCGAATGCGTGGTGTACATGGGCGAGGAGGACATGCGGCGCCAGCGCCTCAACGTCTTCCGCATGCGGCTGCTCGGCGCGCGGGTGGTGGGCGTCTCGACCGGCAGCCGCACGCTCAAGGACGCCATCAGCGAAGCCATGCGCGACTGGGTCGGCAATGTCGCCGGCACTTATTATCTGCTGGGCTCGGCGCTGGGCGCGCATCCCTACCCCACGATGGTGCGCGATTTCCAGAAGATCATCGGCGAAGAAGCGCGCCGCCAGATTCTGGAATCCGAAGGCCGCTTGCCGGACGCCATCTTCGCCTGCGTGGGCGGCGGCTCGAACGCTATCGGCATCTTCCACGCCTTCCTGCCCGACGGCTCGGTGGAGCTGATCGGCATCGAAGCCGGCGGCCGCGGCGACGCTATGGGCGATCACGCGGCGCGCTTTCGCGGCGGAGCGCCCGGCGTCCTGCAAGGCGCCTACAGCTACGTGTTGCAGGATGGCGACGGCCAGATCGCGCTCACCCACTCCGTTTCCGCCGGTCTGGATTACGCCATGATCGGCCCCGAGCACGCCTGGCTGCACGACCAGAAACGCGCCCAGTACACCGCCGTATCGGACTCGGAAGCGTTGGAAGCCGCGCGCCTGCTCTCGCGCACGGAGGGCATCATTCCGGCGCTCGAATCGGCGCACGCCGTCGCCGAGGCGGTGCGGCGCGCCCCCGCCGCCAAAGGGAAAATCTTTCTGGTGAACGTCTCCGGCCGCGGCGACAAGGACATCGATATCTACCGCGAGAATTTCAAGGAACTCGACGAGCTATGACGCGCATCGGGCGCATGTTCGACGCTTTGAAGCGGGACGGCCGCAAAGGCCTCATCGCCTACATCACGGCCGGCGACCCCGCGCCAGACCGCACCCCCGCGCTGGCGGAGGCGCTGGAGCGCGGCGGCGCCGATCTCATCGAACTGGGAGTGCCGTTTTCCGATCCCATCGCCGACGGCCCCGTCATCCAGCGGGCCGGTGAGCGCGCTCTCAAGGCCGGCACTTCGCTTAAGACCGTGCTCGCCATCGCCGCCCGCATTCGCGAGCGGTCCGAAATTCCGCTGCTGCTTTTCACTTACCTCAATCCGGTGATCCGCTACGGGCTCGATCGCCTCGCGCGGGACGCCGCCGCCGCCGGCATCGATGGCTGCCTGCTCACCGACGCATCGGTGGAAGAAGCGGCCGATTATGCCGCCGCCATGCACCGCCAGGGCCTCGACACGGTATTCCTGGCCGCGCCCACCAGCACCGAACGCCGCTTGAAACTGGTGGCGCAGTATTCCACCGGGTTCGTCTACCTGGTTTCGCGGACCGGCGTCACCGGCGAGCGCGATTCGCTTTCCGACGCCGTGGCTCCGCTCATCCGCGCGGTGCGCGCCGTCACCGATCTGCCGCTGGCCGTCGGCTTCGGCGTCTCCAAGCCGGAGCACGTGGCGGAACTGGGCCGGCAAGTGGAGGCCGTGGTGGTGGGCAGCGCGTTGGTCCGGCTGATCGAGCGCAACCTCGACAACACCTCGCTCGAGATTCAGCTCGAATCCTTCGTCCGCGAGCTCAAGCGCGGCTTTGGAGCGCACACATGACCCCGGAAGAGGCCCGCAACAAGCTGGAGGAATTCCGCGTCCTCATCGATGACGTGGACCGCCGCATCGTGGCGCTTCTCAATGAGCGCACCCGCGTGGTCGAGAACATCGGCCGCGTCAAGCGCCAGACGCAAATGCCCATTTATGAGCCCAAACGCGAAGACCAGGTATTCGCCAATATCAACGCCAGCAACGGCGGGCCGCTGGCCGGAGAGGCGGTGCGCCGCATCTTCGAGCGCATTATCGACGAAATGCGGATGATCCAGCGCGTGTGGATGAAATCCGATGGAGAAGAATAGATGTTAGTCGTCATGCAGCAGGGCGCTACGGAGCGGCAAATCCAGGGGGTGATCGACCGCCTGGTGGAGCTGGGCTTCGATGTGCACCGTTCCACGGGCGTGATCCACACCGTGCTGGGCGGGGTGGGCGGCAAGGAAGAATTTGATCTCGCCATCTTCGAGGTGATGGAGGGCGTCAAGGAAGCGCACCGCATCGTCTCACCCTACAAGCTGGCCAGCCGCAGTTTCCGCCCGGCCGGCACGGTGGTCAGGGTTGGCGATGTGGATGTCGGCGGCGAGCGCGTGGTGGTGATGGCCGGCCCGTGCAGCGTCGAGAGCCGGGACCAGATCGAGCGGTCGGCGGAAATTGTGGCCCGCCTGGGCGCCCAGGTGATCCGCGGCGGGGCGTTCAAACCGCGCAGCTCGCCCTACGCCTTCCAGGGCCTCGGCGAGGATGGACTGCAGATGCTCCGCGCGGCCGCCGACCGCAACGGGCTGCTGGTGGTCAGCGAGGTCATGGACCTCACCCAGGTCCCGCTGGTGGCGCAGTATGCCGACATCCTGCAAGTGGGCGCGCGCAACATGCAGAGCTTCACCCTGCTGCGCGAACTGGGCAAGCTGCGCAAGCCGGTGCTGCTCAAGCGCGGTATTTCGGCTACCATTGAAGAGCTGCTGCTCTCGGCCGAATACATTCTCGCGGGCGGCAACTACGACGTGATTCTGTGCGAGCGCGGCATCCGCACCTTCGAGACCTACACGCGCAATACGATGGACATTTCCGCCATCCCGGTGGTGAAGAAGCTCTCGCACCTGCCGATCGTCGCCGACCCTTCGCACGGCACCGGCCGCCGCGACATGGTGGCGCCCATGGCCCGCGCCGCCGTGGCCGCCGGCTCCGACGGCCTGCTGATCGAAGTGCATCCCGATCCGGACCATGCCCTGAGCGACGGCGCGCAATCGCTGCGCCCCGAGCAGTTCGAGGAGCTGATGTCCCAGTTACGGATCATTGTCCCCGCCGTGGGACGCAGCATGGCCGAGCCGAGGCCGTGAGGGAGCGTAGGCTTTTCACGTGAGAAGCGTAGCCATCGTCGGCACCGGCCTGATCGGCGCGTCTTTCGGCCTCGCCTTGCGCCAGGCCGGGTTCGAGGGACCAATCGCCGGAGTCAGTTCCCCGCGCGCCATCGCCGACGCCATTGCCGTGGGGGCCATCGACCGCGGCGCGCCGCTGGCCGAAGCCGTTGCCCAGGCCGATCTGGTCTTCCTCTCCCAGACCATCGGCCGTATTCTCGACACCATCCGGCATCTCGATGCTCTGGTCCGCCCCCAAGCCCTGGTCACCGACGCCGGCAGCACCAAGTGCGAAATCGTAGACCTGGCGCGGCAAAACATCGCCCGCTGCCAGTTTCTGGGCGGCCACCCCATGGCCGGCAAAGAGA
>JBAWDI010000276.1:0-2666 GCA_049590695.1 Bryobacteraceae bacterium | reverse complement strand
CGTCGAGAATGTCGTGCGGGTTGCGCGGGCCGTCCATGAGCGGCTCGCCGGCCTTGACCCGCTCGCCCTCCTGAACGTTGATGTGGACGCCGCGCGGCAGCGCGTATTCCCGCTGCTCGCCGTCGTCGCCGGCCACGTAGATCTTGCGCTGGCCCTTGCTGACTTCGCCGTACTTCACCACGCCGTTGATTTCCGCAATGATGGCCGTCTCACGCGGCTTGCGCGCTTCGAACAACTCGACCACGCGCGGCAGACCGCCGGTGATGTCCTTGGTCTTGGTGGTCTCGCGCGGGATCTTGGCCAGCACGTCGCCGGCGTGGACCTCGTCGCCATCGTGCACCATCAGGTGGGCATGCGTCGGCATGAGGTACTTCTTGGCTTCCGAGCGCGAGCCCGCCGCGCCTTCCGGCCGCACAATAATCTGCGGCTGCCGCTTCTCGTCCGGTGAATCCGCGACCACGAGCTGCGACATGCCGGTAACTTCGTCCACGCGCTCCTGCATGGTAAGGCCGTCGACCAGGTCTTTGAAGTGCACGGTGCCGGTGACTTCGGTCAGAATCGAGAAGGTGTAGGGATCCCATTCCAGCAGGATCTGGTTGGCCTTCACGGGAGCGCGCTCTTCCGCCAGGATTCTGGCGCCGTATACCACCGGGTAGCGCTCCTTTTCGCGGCCCTTGTCGTCCACCACCGCCATGATGCCGTTGCGGTTCATGGCGATGATCTCGCCCGTCTTGCTCCTCACCGTCTGGATGCCGATGTAGCGGGCGAAACCGTCGGACTTGGCGTCCTGCGTGGACTGCTCGCTGACCCTCGTCGCGGTTCCGCCGATGTGGAAGGTGCGCATGGTCAACTGCGTGCCGGGCTCGCCGATGGATTGCGCCGCGATCACGCCCACGGCCTCGCCGCGCTCCACCAGCCGTCCGGTGGCCAGGTTGCGCCCGTAACACATGACGCACACGCCGCGCTTGGATTCGCAGGTGAGCACCGAGCGGATCTTTACGCGCTCGATGCCGGCCGCCTGAATGGCCGCCGCCAGGTCTTCGGTGATCTCCTCGTTGACCGCCACGATCAAGTTGCCTTCGTAGTCCTTCTGGTTTTCGAGCGCCACGCGGCCCACAATGCGGTCGCGCAACGGCTCGATGATTTCACCCGATTCGATGATGGGCTCGACGTAGATGCCTTCCGTGGTGCCGCAGTCGTGCTCGGTGACGATCACGTCTTGCGCCACGTCCACCAGGCGCCGCGTCAGGTAGCCGGAATCCGCGGTCTTCAAGGCGGTGTCGGCCAGTCCCTTGCGGGCGCCGTGCGTCGAGATGAAGTATTGCAGCACGTTGAGGCCTTCGCGGAAGTTGGCCGTGATGGGAGTTTCGATGATCTCGCCCGAAGGCTTGGCCATCAGGCCACGCATGCCCGAAAGCTGGCGGATCTGCTGCTTGGAACCGCGCGCGCCCGAGTCGGCCATGATGTAAATCGGGTTGAGGTAGCGGCCGGTGCGGTCGTCCTCTTCCATGGATTTCATCATTTCGTCGGAAACTTTCTCGGTGACCTTGGACCAGATTTCGATGATCTTGTTGTAGCGCTCGCCGTGGGTGATGGCGCCGTCCTGGTACTGGTTCTCGACGGCCACCACCTCTTTTTCCGCCTCCTTCACCAAGCCGGCTTTCTCCTCGGGCACCACCATGTCGTCGATGCCGATGGAAATGCCCGCGCGCGTGGCGTACAGGAAGCCCAGCGCTTTGACTTCGTCGAGCATCTGCACCGTGGTGTGCAGCCCGAATTTCAGATAGCAGTACTGCACCAACTGGCCCAGGCCCTTCTTCTTCAGCAGGCCGTTGATGAACGGCATGTCAGCCGGCAGGCTGTCGTTGAGGATGACGCGGCCGACGGTGGTTTCCATGTACTGCTTGATGAACTCGATGGGCTCCGTGTGCAGGATGTTCTGGTTGTCGAAGGCGTGCACCAGGTCGATTACGCGGCCGGTGTATCGCAGCTTGATGGGGGTGAGCGTCTCCACCTCGCCCATCTCCAGGGCGATCAGCACGTCGTCGGTGGAGGCGAAGGTGCGGCCCTCGCCCTTGGCGCCCGGACGCGCCTTGGTCAGGTAGTAGCAGCCCAGCACCATGTCCTGCGTGGGAACGGCGATGGGGCTGCCGTGCGCCGGCGAAAGAATGTTGTTGGAGGAGAGCATCAGCGTGGAGGCTTCGATCTGCGCTTCCGGCGACAGCGGAATGTGCACCGCCATCTGGTCGCCGTCGAAATCCGCGTTGAAGGCCGTGCATACCAGCGGGTGAATCTTGATGGCCTTGCCTTCCACCAGCACCGGCTCGAAGGCCTGGATGCCCAGGCGGTGCAGGGTGGGAGCGCGGTTCAGCAGAATGGGGTGGTCCTTGATGACCTCTTCGAGAATGTCCCACACCACGGGGTCCTGCTGCTCCACCAGTTCCTTGGCCTGCTTGATGGTGGTGCAGTGGCCGCGCTGCTCCAGCCGGTGGTAGATGAAGGGCTTGAACAGCTCGAGCGCCATCTTCTTGGGAAGACCGCACTGGTTGAGGCGCAGCTCGGGGCCGACCACGATGACGGAACGGCCGGAGTAATCCACGCGCTTGCCGAGCAGGTTCTGGCGGAAGCGTCCCTGCTTGCCCTTGAGGGTGTCGGAGAGCGATTTG
>JBAWDI010000275.1:0-6637 GCA_049590695.1 Bryobacteraceae bacterium | reverse complement strand
AAGTCGTAGTGGTAATCGAGGCCGATCTCGCCGATGGCCAGCACCTTGGGATGCGCGGCCAACTCGCGCAAGCGCGCGAAGGTCTCAGGCGTGGCTTTCGAAGCGTCGTGCGGATGGACCCCGATGGTGGCGGCGATGAACGGATAGCGCTCCGCTTGGCGGATGGCGGTTTCCAGATCGGGCGGGCCGCTGCCGGTCCCGATGGCCAGCATGCGCTCCACGCCCGCGGCCAGCGCGCGCTCGATTACCGCTTCGCGGTCCGCGTCGAATTTCCGGTCGTCCAGATGAACGTGCGAATCGACCAGCCTCACGGCTTGCTCACCTGAGGCGCGCTCCCACCGGAATGTCCTCGTGGAACCCGGCCAGCACCGGCTTTCCGTCCTCGGCCGAAGCGGCTACAATCATCCCGTTGGATTCGATGCCTTTCAGCTTGCGCGGCTGCAAGTTCACGACGATCACCACCTTGCGGTTCACCAGGTCCGCGGGCGCGTAGGCTTCCGCGATTCCGGCGACGATGGTGCGCGGCTCCGGCTCGCCGATATCCACTTTCATGAGCATCAGCTTGTCGGAGTTCTTCACGCGCTCGGCGGAGAGCACCAGGCCGACGCGCATATCCACCTTGGCGAAATCGTCGATGGGAATTTTGGCGGCTTGCTCCACTTTCTTCCCCATCAGCGCGGCCTGCTCCGCGGTCGCCTTCTCTTCCAGGGCGCGCATCGTGGCCACGGCCTCCTTCATTTCGATGCGCGGGAACACCCCGGAGACCTCGCCGATCTTCTGCCCCGGTTGCAAGCCGCCCCATGCGAGCGCGGCGAAACGCACCGAGTCGATAGGCTCCGTCATGCCAAGCTGCGTCCAGATCTTGGGCGCGGATTGCGGCAATACCGGGGCCAGCAGCGCCGTCGCAATGCGCAGCGCTTCGGCGGCGGTGTAAAGAGTGGTACTGAGCTGCTGCCGCGAAACGTCGTCGGACTGGCGCGCCAGCTTCCATGGGGCGCATTTCACAATGTACTTGTCCACCGCGGAGATGAGCGCCCACACAGCCTCGAGGCCCTTGGAAAACTCGAAGCGGTCGAAGGAATCCTCGACGGAGCGGATGGTCGCGTTGGCCAGCGCTGCGATCTCCGGCTCGCTGCCTTCCGGAACCACGCCGGCGCGGTACTGGCCGATCATGGTGAGCGTGCGGCTGGCCAGGTTCCCCAGGCCGTTGGCGAGGTCGGAATTGTAGCGGCTCACCAGCGCATCGAAGCTGAAGCTGCCATCCTGCCCGAATACGATTTCACGCAGCAGAAAATAACGCAGCGCGTCGGCGCCCATCACCTGGCGGATGGGCTCGGAGCGCACGATATTGCCGCGCGACTTGCTCATCTTGTCGTTCTCGAACAGCAGCCAGCCGTGGGCGAAGATGCGCTTGGGCAGGGCAATTTCGGCGGCCATCAGGAAGGCCGGCCAGTAGACCGCGTGGAAACGCACGATCTCCTTGCCGATCAGATGCAGGTCGGCCGGCCACAGACCCTCGCCCTCCACGGCGCTCATGTAGGTGGTGAGCGCGTCGAACCAGACGTAGAACACGTGCGGCGCTTCGCCCACCACGGGGATGCCCCATTTGATATTGGTGCGGGTGATGGAGAGATCGGTCAGCCCCGCGCGGACGAACGAGATCACTTCGTTGTGGCGCGTCTCGGGCTGAATGAACTGCGGGTCGCGCTCATAAAGCTCGAGCAGCCGGTCCTCGAAGGCCGACAACTTGAAGAAGAAATTCTCTTCGGTGATGGTCTCCGTTGGCCGGCCGCAATCGGGACAGGGATCGCCGGGCTTGGCGTCGTTGACGTAGAGGTTGTCGAAGATGCAGTACTGGCCGGTGTAAGACCCTTTGTAGACATAGCCGTTCCGGCGGCAGCGCTCGAACAGGTCTTGAACCACGCGGGCGTGTTGCGGGTTGGTGGTGCGCTGGAAATGATCGATCTGGAGGCCCAGCAACTGCCACTGTCGCTCGAATTCGCCGGCGATGGCGTCGCAGAATTCCTTGGGAGTCTTGCCGGCGCGCTGGGCGGCGCGCTCGACGTTGACGCCATGCTCGTCGGAGCCGGTGGTGAGGACGGCGTCATAGCCCTGCATGCGCTTGAAGCGCTTCACCAGGTCGGCCACGATGGTGGTGTAGGCGTGGCCGATGTGCGGCGCGGCGTTCACGTAGTAGATGGGTGTGGTGAGGTAGTATTTCATTTCGATTGGTTCAAGTACGCGTAATTCGCCTCGGCGATAATCTGTTTCAAGGGCACGCTGGATGCGAGCGCCAGCCTGCGGCAGTCTTCGTATTCCGGCGCGTAGGAGCCTTCGCTCGAAACCTTCATCCGCACTTTTCCGAAGCGCGTTTCCACTTCGGCAAAGGTGCGCAATTGCACGCGGCGCTCGGCCGGATAGACGCGCAGCCCCAGGGTGGATGTTTCGGCGAAGATAAGCTGGGCCAGCGCTTCGCGCTCTTGCGGCCTGGCGATGACGTGCAGCAGGTGGCCGGGCCGGCCCTTCTTCATGACCACGGGCTGGACCGTGACATCCAGCGCGCCGGCTGCGAGCAGCCGTTCGGCGGCATAGGCCAGCACCTGCGGGTTGAGATCGTCGATATTGGCTTCCATCACCCAGACGTGGAGGGCTTCGTCGGCTCCCGTGGGTTCGCCGAGCATCACGCGCAGCACATTGGCCTGTTCCGGAAAATCGTGGCCGCCGGCACCGTATCCCGTGCGCGTCACCTTCATGGGCGGCAGCACGCCGAACGAATTCGCCAGTGTGGCTACCACCGCCGCGCCCGTGGGTGTGGTCAGTTCCACCGCGGGGCCGCGCGCGTACACGGGCACATCGACCAGCAGCAGCGCCGTAGCCGGCGCGGGCACGGGTAGAAGGCCATGTTCGGTCTTGACCGTTCCGCTGCCCACATTCAGCGGCGAGCAGACGATGGCGCCGATGTCGAGCAGGTCGAACGCCAGACAGGCGCCCACGATGTCCGCGATGGAATCGGCCGCGCCCACTTCGTGGAAATGCACTTTCTCGATGGGCACCTGGTGGACCTGCGCTTCCGCCTCGCCGAGACGGCGGAAGACGGCGATGGCATTGCGCCGCGCGCGTTCGGGGATATCGGCCTGTTCAATCAACTTCACGATGTGCGAGAGGTGCCGGTGAACGTGCTCCTCCTGCACCTGCACGTGGTACTTGGTGGCGCCGATGCCGCCGCGCTTGACCTTCTCAAAAGAAACCGTGGCACCGCTCTCGAGCGAGGCGATGGCGTTGGAAATGGCGTCGTGGTCCGCGCCGGCGTCCGCCAGCGCGCCGACCAGCATGTCGCCGCTGATTCCAGAAAATGCGTCCAGATAGCAAGTAAGTGGCACTTGTCTAATGGTGCCACAATTCGGTGACAGGCTACGCAACCCCCAATCGCTCTGCCGCGCACAGACGTCCGAATTCGTGTCCCTTGCCTCGGCCCAGCCCGTGCTGGCCGCGATGCGCACTCCCTGCCGCCCGGGATGAAATCCGGCGCGATCACGCCCCGCGCCTGGGACCAATGGGTGCGAAGGAGGAACCGCGAAATCCGCGATCGCGCGGTGGAGGGCGAGGAACTAACGCTGTTCAACCTGTTGCGGCTGGGCGTTTCCTAAACCGGAGAAGAACGAAGGCATACCTCCGGGAGTGTCTGCCTCGCTAGTGGGACAGCGCGGCCCATACCCGTGAAGAAGCCAAGGTCGACGACTCTCAGGCATTTAAGGATCGCGGCCATTCTACCGGCAGCGACCTTTATCCCGACTACCTGATCGGGCGGCACCTGCGAGAGATGTCGCAACAAGGACTGTTGACAGTTTCAATGACAGGCTACGCAATCCCCAATCTCTCGGACGCTGGTGTTTGGGGGTTTCGTAGCCTGTCCCCGAAACAAAAGGTGTGATAGGGTTTGGTTATGGCTTTCTGGCGCGGGGGTTGCGCCGGGAGGGGGAAATATGATGTTCGGGACAAGACGGTCGTTTGTTGGCGGGGCGCTGGGGGTGGCGGCTACGTGGCGTACTGGTTGGGCGGATGCAGCGCCCCCCACGGCGGCCGGCCGGGCATTTGCCGCGGCCATCGGAGAGAAAACCTGGACCGATCTGCGGCAGCGGCTGGCTACCGTGAACGCGGATATCCGCGCGCATGGACTGAGGACCATTCCCGGCGTCGAGGCGACGCTGCTGACGGGGTATCCATACAACGAGTTCTACGACTGGGATTTGTATTTTGAGAATTTATATCTGTCGTATTACGGGGTGTGGACCTACTGCTTTACCAATCTGCGGGAGTTTCTGGACCGCCAGCAGCCGGACGGCTATGTGAACCGCAGCCTGATCAAGCAGCGCGACCGGCAGCACTTCAAACCGTTCCTGGCGCAGTTGGTGGTGCTCGGTTGCCGGCAGAACCAGAACGACTTCGAGTGGGTGAGGGGGAACTATTACGAGCGGCTGGGTAAGTATCTGACCAAGTGGTTTTCCTACGATGGAGACCACAATGGCCTGCCGGTGTGGAACTCGGCGGACGCAGCCGGGACCGACAATCAGTGGAGCCGGGGCGGTGCGCTGGGTGCATTTGAGATCGAGGGAGTGGACCTGGCCTCATACCTGGTGCGTGAGTTGCGCGCCATGGCTGTGATCGCGCACCAGCTCGGGCTGGCCGGCGACGTGAAGCGCTACAACGATCACGCCGAGCACCTGATCAAACTCATAGATGCGACCTTCTGGGATGAGGCGGACGGGATGTATTACGACCGTAACGAGAAGACCGGGAAGCTGGTGAAGGTGAAGTCCGCGACCTGTTTTATGCCGCTGTTCGCCGGCGCGGCGACCCCGGATCGGGCCCGGCGCACGGTGGGCGAACATCTGCTCAATGAGAAGGAGTTCTGGCTGGCGTATCCCGTGGCCAGCTATGCCAAAACGGAGCCCGACTATTACCAGGGCTCGCATAACGAGTGTAACTGGCGCGGTCCGACGTGGGCTCCCACCAATTACATGATCTTCCATGGCTTGATGCGCTACGGATTTGCCGCTGAAGCCAAGATCCTGGCGGACCGGCTGCTGGAGATGGCGGTGGAGAAGAACGCCGCGCTGCGCGAATACTACGACGCGGAGACGGGACTGGGGCTGGGGCAGACGCGCTTCTGGGGGTTCACAGCGCTCTATTACGGCATGCGCCTGGAGTGGCAGTTGCGGTATGACGCGTCGAGCCTGGACAAGCGTATTGAGCCGATTGTGGCGCGGGATCTGGGCGTCGCGTTTGAGGGTTGACTAGACTTTGTAGTCCCACTCTCTGCGATAGGGCATGTCGACGTAACCGTTGGCCACGTCGTCGTTGGTGAATCTTCCGGCCTTCGCGTCCCACATGAGGACCTTGGAACTTCGCCAGTAGGTGGCGCCCGTGCCGTTGTTCGCCAAGGGGCGCGCGTTGGGGTCGTGCACATGGCCGTCATTCGACGCGGGAATCCACACCACCGCGGAATCCGATCGGCCAGATGCCCCAAAAACAGCTCCAGGGCGCGCCGCAGACCCCTCCTCGGTGCGCCCGGGCGTGCTGTACCGCCGCAGCGTGGCCGTCCCGAGCAAGGCGAATTCCGTGAGATCGCAGCCGAACTCGATGGGTGTAATCGACTTCTTGCCGGCTTTGCACGCCCGTATCCACTCGGCGTAATGATCCGGTCTTTCGCACCGCGCCAGGTATGGCTCGGGTTGCTTGAAGTCCTTGAAACGGCTCTCCGGCAGGAGCCAGCCGCCGGGGAGCCCTTGAAACTTCCGGCCCGGCTGCGGCAGAACATGGTCCGGCACCGAAGGGCTCCCGCCATAGAACGCGGATACCTGCACGCCCTTGTCGCCTACGAACATCATGCCCCTTCCCGGCATCCCCATCTCGGGACGCATGCTCAGCGGACGCGGCGGCTGCAACCCCCCATCGTAGAAGTACGCCATCATCTCGGGGTGTTTGCCGCGCGCCGGAAAATGCCATTGCACGTAGTTCGCGATGCTGTTGCACTCGGTGTTCGCGACCCTGCCGTCGATGGTGCAGGCCTGGCAAGCGTCGGCCGCCACCCAATCCGGCGCGCCCATCTCGAGTTCGTCATAAAAGATATGCAGCGCGTGGCAGGCCACGTCGCCCAGGTTGCCGGTGCCGAAATCCCACCAGGGACGCCAGTTGCCGTAGTGGTAAATCTCATGGTACGGGCGCGCCGGAGATGGGCCGCACCACTGGTCCCAGTTCATCCCCGCCGGCGGCGTCTGGACCTCCTTAGGTCTGGCCAACCCGCTGGGGCTGTGGGTGCCGGTCCAGAAGTGCACTTCGCGTACCGGCCCGATAGCCCCGCTCAACAGCAACTCCGTGGTGGCCCGCGCCGGGGAGGTGCGCGAATCCTGAAGGCTCGCGTTGGTGGTGACCTTGGAGGCCAGCGCCGCGGCCTTCACCCGCCTCGCCTCGGCGATGGTGCGCGTCATCGGCTTGGCGCAGTAGATGTGCTTGTTCATGGCCAGGCCCGCCAGCACCAGGTGAGAGTGCCAGTGGTCCGGCGTGGCGACGATGAGCGCGTCGAAGTTCTTCTGCTCTTTGTCGAACATCTGGCGGAAGTCCTGGTAGATCCTGGCCC
>JBAWDI010000274.1:0-2691 GCA_049590695.1 Bryobacteraceae bacterium | reverse complement strand
GCCGCGTCCTCCCCGGCCGCCAGGGAAGCCGCCACCGGTCCGATGAAGCTCGATGGCGTCTCCCTGCAGCGTTCCCGTGTAGGTAACGTTGGCGGCGCTGAAGGAGACGTTGGCGCCATCCACCTTTCCAGCTTCGATCGCCATGGGCGTGTCGCCGCCACCGCCGAAAAAGCCGCCGCCCTCCACGGTTCCAGTGAGGGCGTTCCCACGCTGCTCGAAAGTGAAGAGTTGGCTGGCGCCGCCCGCGGGTCTCCACAGGCCCGTGATGCCTTCGCCCACCGGGACCTCGCGCTCCCAAACCGCCGCTTGGGGCCGGAGCTTCACGGCTCTCGAAGAGATGGTGACGCTGGCCGGGGTCAATCCGGGCGAGCTGGCCTCCACCGTGATGGTTCCGGCCGCTTTGGTGGATTGCACCAGGGCCATACAGAGGCCGGAGAACGCTTTGCGCGAACTGCCCGGATCGGGTTCGTGGCTGGTCGGGTCGCCATTGCCGACGCCGATCACGCGGCCCGAGCCGGAAACGCGGAAGGTCACCTCGTTATCGGCTATCGCCACGTAGCGGTCATGCGAGTCCCGCACTTCGACGGCAAACATCGCCACGTCCTCGCCATCGGCGGAAATCTCCTGGCGGTCGGCCGTGAGCGCGAGCTTGGCCGCCGGTCCTGTGGTCTCGCGCGTGGCGGTGATGACCTGCTTGCCGTCTTTGAATCCGCGCGCCTCAATCGCGCCGGGAGCGTATTTCACGTTCCACGCCAAGTGCGAATCCTTCTTCATGTCCTTGGCGCCGAGGCTCTGGCCGTTGAGGAACAACTCGACCCGGTCCAGGTTCGAGTAGACCCAGACCGCGATTTCCTTGCCCTCAAAGCCCGGCCAGTTCCAGTGCGGGAAGAGGTGCAGCACGGGCTTCGAACCCCACCACGCCTGAAAATAGAAGAAGCTGTCCTTGGGAAAACCGCACATGTCGATGATGCCGTATTGCGAGCTGATGTTGGGCCACTGGTAGGGCGAAGGCTCGCCGCGGTAATCGAAACCGGTCCAGATAAACCCGCCGGCGAGCCACGGGCGGGCGTTGCAGAAGCTCCACCAACCCTCGCAGGAGGCGCGGCCGGTGGTGGTGTAGGGGTCGTAGGAGCCGACGTAGCCGTGTGCCGGGTCCATGGTGTAGATGCCGCGCGTGGCCACGGCGCTGACTTGCTCCGTGCCCATCACGGGGACCTTCGGATTGGCTTTATGGAACGCATCGGCCGCCGGGTCGGCGTAGTTATAGCCTTGGACGTCGCAGGCGGCGTACCCAAACTTGCCCATGTCTCTGCCGCCGTTGGGCGCCATGGAAACCGGCCGCGAGCCGTCGTATTTGGCCGACACGGCTTTCATCGCCGTCAAGATGAGCAACCCCTTGTCGGTGGACGCCGTGCCTTCTTCATTGCCCATGGACCACATGAAGATGCTGGGATGGTTGCGGTCGCGCCGGACGAGGTTCTCGAACTGGGAGAGGCCTTCGGGATTCGAAGACATCATGCGGGTTTCATCGAACACCAACATGCCCAGCTCGTCGGCGGCGTTCAGCAGCTCGGGTGTGGGCGGGTTGTGCGAGGTGCGCAGCGAGTTGCAGCCCATTTCCTGGAGCTTGCGAACGCGGAAGTACTGCACCGCGTCGGGAAGCGCCGCGCCCACGCCGGCGTGGTCCTGGTGATTGCAGGTGCCCTTGAGCTTGACGGATTTGCCATTCAGGAAGAAGCCCGTCTCCGCATCGAACGAGCAGGTGCGGATGCCGAAGGGCGTCTGGTAGCGATCGGTAACTGAGCCGCCGGCCTCGACCTCGGTGATCAGCTTGTACAGGTTGCGCTCGACCAGCGACCACAGCGCGGGCGCCTTCACCACCACCTGCTGTTCGTACACGCGCTCACCGCCCTCCGCGATGGAGGCCGGCAGGGTAGTCGCCTTCCCCACCGGCTTGCCCGCGGGATCGAGGATGGTCGAGGTGACGCGCGTGTTCTGCGCGCCCTTGCCGTGGTTTTCCACCTCCGTGCGAATCCGAACCGTGGCTTCGCTGGGGCGCACCTCGGCGCGCGCGAACGTGCCCCACTTCTTCACGTGCACCGGGTTGGTCTTCACCAGCCAGACGTGGCGGTAAATGCCGGCGCCCTCGTAGAACCAGCCGTCGCTCTGGGTGGCGTCGGCGCGGACCAGCAGCACGTTCTTTCCGCCGGGAGATGCGAAATCGGTCACGTCGAAGCTGAACGGATCGTAGCCGCCGATGTGCCTGCCGATGTAGAAGCCGTTGAAGACGACCATGGCCTCGCGATAGGCGCCGTCGAACTCGATGGTGATGCGCTTACCCGCGTCGGAGGCCGGAAGTTCGAAGATGCGGCGATACCAGCCAATGGAGGTAGCGGGGTAGGTCCGCCCCAATAGATAGAAACCCTTGCTGGAAAGCGCGGGATCGTTTTGGAAGGGCAATTCGATGGCCCAGTCGTGAGGCAGATCGACCGGCTTCCAGTCGTTGTCGTCGAAGAGCAGCGTGGCAACGGGGCCGAAATTACCCGTCTTGGAGAAGTTACCCCGGAAATTGAAGTCCTGCGCGGCGTCGGCGGCGTGGCCGAAGTGAAAGCGCCAGCCGAAATCGAGCAGGAGGCGTTCCCGGCCGGACGCCGCGGCCGCGGTGGCAGGCGGCGCGGTTTGCGTCTGGGC
>JBAWDI010000273.1:0-6234 GCA_049590695.1 Bryobacteraceae bacterium | reverse complement strand
CTGCTGCCCGCGGCCTTTGCCACCGCCATGATGACGTGGCACCGGGCGCCGGCGTGGCGGGAACAGTGGGTCGCCTGGTTGCTGGCGATCCTCCTGCCGCTGGCGATTGCGATCCTCCTGCGCGGCCTCGGGGCTTGGTGGAATGCCGTGGCCATCGCCTGGACACTGCTGCTGGTGGCCGCTAACGGAGGGCACGGCGATCGGGTTCTGGTCTATCTCTGGTGTGCCGTGGGCGCCGTGGGACTGGCTGCTTGGGGAATCCACGAGGCGCGCCCGGCGCGCATCAACCTGGCGATCGCCGGGTTCGCCATCACCGTGCTGCTGTTCTATTTCTCGAACGTGATGGATCAACTGAGCCGCTCCGGCAGCCTGATGGCGCTCGGCATCCTGTTTCTGGGCGGCGGTTACCTGGTCGAGCGGGCACGCCGCCGGCTGATCGCCCAGATTCGTCCGGAGGCCTCATGAAACCGCTCTATCGGGGAATCGCCGTCGCCCTGCTTCAGTGCCTGATCGTGCTCAGTGTCGCCGGCAAGTACGCGCTCGACCGGCAACGCCTCCCTCGCGTGTGGGTGAAGGCGGCGGCGGTCGACCCCAGTTTACCTGTCCGCGGCCGGTACGTGAGTCTTCGGTTGGAGGTGGCCGTCCCCCCGGAGACTGGTGTGCAGTGGATGTCCGCCCAGCTCTCCGTCCAGGACGGCCGGTTGGTCGCTACGCCGGCTCCCTTCGGCACTGGCGTGACCATCTGGCGCTTTGCCGGTGGGCCATGGGGCATTCAAGATCCGGTGGCTTTCTTCATTCCCGAACACGTTCCGGATCCCTCGCACCCGGCCCCGGGCGAAGAGCTTTGGGTGGAGGTGAGCGTCCCCCGCCAAGGCCCTCCTCGTCCGCTCCGCCTGGCTCTGAAGAAGGATGGCGTGCTGACCCCGCTGGACCTGAGGTAGGCCAGCCCTGCCAACCCCCGCCCTTGCCATAACACTCTCATTTCATCTACATACAGTGACCTTCCGCGCAAAATACCCCGCATCGGGTATTCTCTCCGCCGGCCCTCCTTCCTTAGAATCGGGTCTTGACGATACCTGTGCTGACCCCTGAGAAGTTGGAAGCCTTCCGCCAGTTCGACACCTGCACCATAGCCAACGCCATCGAGCGGTTTGGTGTCCGGCTGCGAAACCAGGGCTTCACGCAGCCCGGGTTGCAGTGCGTCACCGGCGGTTTTCCACGGGCGTTGGGCTATGCCGCGACTTACAGGGTCCGTTCCACCGATCCCCCCATGGCCGGCGTTTCCTATGTGGACCGAACCGACTGGTGGAGCGATATTGGACGCCTTCCCACTCCGCGGATTGCCGTGTTCCAGGACCTGGCCACCGGGCCCGGTTCGGGCTCCTGTGTGGGACAGGTGCATGCGGCCATCCTCCAGGCGTTTCACTGCCAAGCCGTCGTCACCAATGGCCTGGTGCGCGATCTTCCCGGTGTTGCCGGGATGCGCTTTCCGATGTTCGCCCGCGGCGTCGCGGTGTCTCACTCCTACGCCCACCAGGTGGACTACGGCACGCCCGTCGAGATCTTCGGCCTGCGCATCGGGCCGGGAGACTTGTTGTACGCCGATTGTCACGGCGTGATTTCCATTCCGCCCGAGATCGCGGCGGAACTGCCCAAAGTGGCCGGCGAGATCCGCGCCCGGGAGGCGCGCATCGTCGATGTCTGCCTGTCGCCCGATTTCTCGCCCGGGAAGCTGCTGAATGTCATCCAAGACGATCGCTGAACCGAGGAGATCCATGCACAAATCCGTTATTCCAGTGTCGGCTGTCCTGATGGTGGCGCTCGGGGCATTGCTTACGTCTTCGTGCTCCAAAACCGGGAACGTGCTGGCCGCCACGTCTGACGTCCCCACCGTGGCGGTGGCCAGAACCACCACTGAGAATCTGTCGCGCGATTTGATTCTGACGGCCGAATTCAGGCCGTTCCAGGAAGTCGATGTGATGGCCAAGGTGGCCGGATACATCAAGCGGATCAACGTGGATGTCGGCGATAGGGTGAAGCAGGGGGACCCGCTGGCGACGCTCGAGATCCCCGAAATGGCCGACGACCAGAGACGGGCCAGCGCCGCGTTAGAGCGCAGCCAGGCGGAAGTGGCGCGCGCCGGCGACGAACTCCAGCGCGCCGAGTCCGCGCATGACATTGTTCATCTCTCTTTGCAACGGCTGGCCGCGGTGGCGGAAAAGAGGCCCGGCCTCATTGCCCAGCAGGAGATCGACGACGCGCGCAGTAAAGACCTGGTCGCCGAGGCGCAGGTCGCCTCCGCCAAATCGGAGCTGGCCGCTGCCACCGACCAGGTGCACGTCAACACGTCGGATCTTGAGAGGGTCCGGACGATGCTCGATTATACCCGCGTCACCGCGCCGTTCACCGGAGTGGTGACCAAGCGGTATGCCGATACGGGCTCCATGATCCAGGCCGGAACCGCGTCGCAAACCCAGGCCATGCCCGTGGTCCGGCTCTCGGAAAACAGTTTGCTGCGGCTCGTTCTGCCGGTGCCCGAGTCGGCTGTCCCCACCGTTCACATCGGTCAGCAGGTGGAAGTGCGGGTTCCCACCCTGAATCGGAGTTTCCCGGGGCGAGTCGCGCGCTTCTCCGACAAGGTGTCGCTCGACACCCGCACCATGGCGACCGAGGTCGACGTGCCCAACCCCAGTTTGGTGCTGATACCCGGCATGTACGCGGAAGTGGACCTCACCCTGGACCGCCGCAACGCCGTATTGGCGATTCCCGTGACGGCGGTGGATGTGGACAGCGCGGCGGCCACCGGCCGCGTGATGGTGATCAGCCTCAACAACCGGGTGGAGGTCCGCACCATCTCGCTGGGGATCGAAACCGCCAATAAAGTCGAGGTTCGTTCCGGCCTCAATGAAGGGGATCTGGTCGTGATCGCCGGGCGATCCAGCCTCCAGCCCGGAGAAGAGGTCCGGCCCAAGGTCACCACCATGCCAGCCGCTCAATCCTAACCCCTATGTCCCGCTTTGCGATCCGCAATCCGTATTTCATCGTGGTGGTCTGCCTGGTCATCGCAGTGGTTGGCGTCACCAGCCTGGCGCGCATGCCGGTGGATATGTTCCCCGCCATGAACATTCCGGTGGTGGTGGTGGCCACCTTCTACTCCGGCATGCCGCCCGAGCAGATCGAAACCGATATCACCGGCCGTTTCGAGCGCTTCTTCACGCTGGGAAGCGGCATCGAGCACATGGAATCGCGCTCGCTGCCGGGCGTGAGCATCATCAAGGTTTATTTCCAGCCGGGCACGAATGCCGATTCGGCGGTGACCACTATTTCCAATCTGGCCATGGCGAATTTGCGGCGGCTGCCCCCGGGCACGCTGCCGCCGGTGGTGCTGAAGTTCGACGCTTCCAGTCTGCCGGTGTGCCTGGTGACCCTGAAGGGCGCGGGACTCGATGAAACCCAACTGCGCGATCTCGGGCAGTTCCCCGTGCGCAACCAGATCGCCAGCGTGGCCGGCGCCAGCATCCCGCCCCCCTTCGGCGGCAAGTACCGCCAGATCATGGTCTATACCGATCCCTACAAGCTGGAGGCCCACCAGTTGAGCCTCATGGACGTAGTCCGCTCCCTCAACCGTTCCAACCTCATTCTCCCCGCCGGAGACGTTCAGCTTGGTCCGCTCGATTACAGCATCTACACCAACAGCCAGCTTCAGACGGTCGAGGAGATCGACGAGCTGCCCATCAAGACGGTGGGCGAAATGCCCGTCCGCGTGGCCGATATCGGCTATGCCCAGGACGGGCACCAGATTCAGACCAGCGTGGTGCGCGTGGACGGCCAGCGCTCCGTATACGATCCGGTGATGAAGCAAGGCGGCGACACCAACACCATCGCGGTGGTGGATGGCATCCGGAAAGCGCTGCAACACCTGGTGGATGTGCCCAAGGAACTGGTCACGCGGGTAGTGTTCGATCAATCCCTTTTTGTCAAGACCGCCATCGAAACGCTGCTGCACGAGGGCGCCATCGGCCTCGCCCTCACCACGCTCATGATCCTGATCTTCCTCGGCAGCATGCGGGCCACGGTGGCCGTCTTCTTCTCCATTCCGCTTTCGGCTTTGGCCGCGTTCATCGCCCTGTCGCTGGGCGGCAGTTCCATCAACAGCATGGTGCTCGGCGGGCTGGCCCTGGCTTTCTCGCGCTTGATCGACAACTCGGTGGTGGTGCTCGAGAACATCTACCGCCATCTCGAAGCGGGGGAGGCTCCCGAGGTGGCAGCCGAGAAAGGCGGGCGCGAAGTGGCCCTCCCGGTTCTGGCCGCCACGCTCACCACCGTGGTGGTGTTCTTCCCCGTGACGTTCCTCTACGGCGTCAGCAAGTATCTGTTCTCCGCGCTGGCCCTGGCAGTGGCCCTTTCGCTGTTCGCCTCCTACGCCGTCGCCATGACGGTGGTGCCGCTGTTCTGCGCGCGGTTCATCAAGAGGTCCGCGCACCACGGTACGCCCGCGTCGGAAATTCCGGTCACCGTGGATCATCCCCGGAGCCGCTGGTCCGTCACGGATCGCTTCAATATCTGGTTCAATGGCCGGTTCGAGGCATTCCTCAAGCTCTACGATAAGGCGGCGGCTGTCGTCATCCGGCGGCCCGTGCCGGCGCTCGCGGCCTTCGGTGCCGTTTTTGTTCTGAGCATCGGGCTCTACCCGCGGCTGGGAGTCTCGTTCTTTCCGCGCACCGACGCCGGCCAGTTCGTTGTCAACCTGAAAGCCCCCAGCGGTACCCGGCTGGCGGTCACGGAAAACGAAGTTGCCAGGGTCGAGGACCTGGCCCGGAGCGTGGTTACCCCCGAAGATTTCGGCATGACCGTTTCCAATATCGGCTCGACGCCCGGTTTCTCCTCCATCTACACCACCAACTCGGCCATGCATACGGCCTTCGTCCAGGTCAGTTTGAAACCGGATCACAAGATTGGCAGCTACGAGTACATGGCGCGCGTGAAGAAGAGGATCGCGACCGGCCTGCCCGAGTTGAGCGCCTACTTTCAGTCCGGCGGCATGGTGGACGCGGTCCTCAACCTCGGCTTGCCGGCGCCCATCGACGTTCAGGTCGCCGGGTCGAACCTGGAACTCGCCTACGCCACCGCCCTCCAGCTTTCCAGGCAGATTCAAAAGCTCAATGGCGTGGCGGATGTCTTCATTCCTCAAGACGTCGATTATCCGGCCATCGAACTCGACGTGGACCGCGTCCGCGCCGGCGAGCTGGGCCTCGATCAGCAAGAGGTGGTTGGCAACGTCATTACGGCCCTCACTTCCAACCAGATGATCGCGCCTAGTTACTGGATCGATCCCAAGACCGGCAACGATTACATGCTCACCGTGCAGTATCCCGAAGACCAGGTCCGGACACTCAACGATCTGCGGGCCATCCCGCTGCATGCCTCCAACCGCGCCGAGCCCACCCGCCTGGATATGATCAGCCACATCACCCGCATTAAAGCGCCCACCGAGGTGGACCACTATCAGCTTCGCCGCACCATCGACATCTATGTGCGGCCGCTCAATGAGGACCTCGGCAGAATCGCCAACGGCATCGATGCCATCATCGGCCGCACCCAGGTCCCGGAAGGCCTGACCGTGGTGTTGCGCGGCATGGTGCAGGGGATGCGGGCTTCCTTCACCAGCTTCGCGCTGGGCCTGTGCCTGGCGGTGGTGCTGCTGTACCTCATTCTGGTGGCGCAGTTTCAGTCGTTCATCGATCCGTTCATCATTCTGGTGGCCGTGCCGCCGGGACTCACGGGCGTCATCCTGACCCTGTGGCTCTCCGGCACCACGCTGAACGTCATGTCGCTCATGGGCGTGGTCATGCTGGTCGGCATCGCGGTATCGAATAGCATCCTGATGGTCGAGTTCACGCGCCGCCTTCGGGAAGAGGGAATGAACGTCCGCGAAGCGGCGGCGCTGGCCTGCCGCGTCCGCCTGCGGCCGGTGCTCATGACGTCGCTCGCCACCATCATTGGTCTGCTGCCGATGGCTCTGAAGTTGGGCGCTGGAAGCGAAGCCTATGCTCCGCTGGCCCGGGCGATCCTGGGAGGGCTCACGGTCTCCGTGGCGCTGACGGTATTCCTGGTGCCGGCCGCCTATGTGCTGGTCCATGGCAGGTCTCGATAGTTTATGCGTACTGTGCGAAACATGTGTGCCAAGCGCTGCCTGACAAGCTGTGAAGGAAAGGCCCGCAAGCGGGCCATGGG
>JBAWDI010000272.1:0-6655 GCA_049590695.1 Bryobacteraceae bacterium | reverse complement strand
GCCCTAACCGAGAGCCTGCTGCTGGCCGTGGCGGGCAGTTTGCTGGGCCTTCTGTTCGCCTTCTGGGGGCAGCGGGCCATCCTGCGATTCCTGCCGGAGAGTTTGAGCGGCGGGTTTGCCGCCGGGCCCGATTCCGTGGTGCTCGTGTTCACCCTCGGCATTTCCGCGCTCTCAGTCCTGCTGTTCGGCCTGGCGCCGGCCCTCGGTTCCACCGCCATCGATCCGGCCGCGGGCCTCCGCTCGGGAGCGAGGCAGGCGGCTGGAGGGACGATTTTACGGAGAACGTTGGTGGTGGCGCAGGTGGCATTCTCCGTGGTCCTGGTGGCGCTGGCGGGCCTGTTCGGACACAGCCTGTTCGCCTTGCGGTCGGTGGACCTGGGCTTTCGCAATCGGAACGTGTATGCCTTCAACTTTGACTTCGAGCGCACCTGGAAGGGAGAGATCCGGGCGGCCCGGGAACAGCTCGCGGCCCAACTGGAATCGTTACCCGGCGTGACCTCGGTCAGCTACGGTTTTCCGGGGCCGTTCCAGAGGGGATTCATGGATGCCAGCATCCGCGTGCCGGGCTCGGACCGCACCGCCCGGGAGCCGGCCGACGTGGACATGCAGTATGTTGCGCCGCGGTACTTCGAGACCATCGGAAGCGTTCCGGTGCTGGGCCGGGAGTTCGACCGGAACGACACGGCCACCTCCCGCAAAGTCGCGGTAGTGGACGAGGCATTCGTGCGCGCATTCCTGCCGGGTGAAGCGCATCCGCTGGACCGAACGTTGAGTTTCGACGACAGCAAGCCGGAAGGCGGCGCGCCGGTATTCATTGTGGGTGTGGTGCGCGACATCCGGCAAAAAGGTCTCCGGGAAAAGACCGCGCCCACCGTATACGTGCCGGCGGCACAAACCGACAACCCTTCGTGGCCGACTATTCTGGTACGCACCCAACTGCCCCAGGCGGCGCTGCTCGGAGCGGTCTACCGGGAACTGGGCCGGCTCGGCCCGGGAGGGGCACTGTGGGAATGGCAGACCATCCGCGAGCAGGTTGACGATTCCATTTTCCGGGAACGCATGCTGGCCACGCTGAGCGGGTTCTTTGGCGGGCTGGCGCTGTTGCTGGCCGCGGTCGGCCTCTACGGCGTGGTGGCCTATGGAACAGCGCGGCGCGCGGGCGAGATCGGGATTCGCATCGCCCTGGGCGCGGAACGGGGGCAGGTGCTCTGGATGGTGTTGCGCGATGCGCTGGCGCTGGTCGGGCTGGGTCTGGCCATCGGGCTGCCGGTTTCGCTCGCGGCGGCGCGAACGGTTTCCTCCATCCTGTTTGGCATTGAGCCCGCCGACCCGCTGGCGTTCGTTTCCACGGCCGGTGTGCTGGCCGCCATCGGCCTGGCCGCCGCCTTTGTGCCCGCGCTCCACGCCGCCAGGCTCGATCCCATCCAGGTGCTGCGCCACGAGTAACTTTTGTCCGCAAGGGAATGGCCGCTCGTGCTCGATCACTTGCGGCAGCAACCCGAGTTCCCGCCGTGACCGAAGCTGAGCCTCATAGGCACGGCCTGCCTGCGTTGGACGCCGTGACGATGAGATAGTCCCAGGGACTCATGCGGATTCGACAATCAGGTTCGCATACTGCACGGTGTCTCCGGTCCGAATCAAGCCGATGGCCTGAGGCACGCGCTTCTTGAACTCCACGTGCGGTTCGAACACAAGCGGAATCCCTTCCAGCGCCCGCTCGAACTCTAGGCAGGTTTCCTTCCCGTTCGCGGCGCGAAATTCTTCCGCCATAAATACCCTGCCTGCCACAAAGTTGAGCCGAATGGCGCGCAGCACATCCAGGACTTTGGGGATGTCATCCACCAGTGAGATGTCCACGGTTTCCACTTGCGGCCAGAATGGAAAGCCCCGGTCCGCAATGACCAGGGTGTTAGTGTGCCGGATTCGACTGACTAGCGAGTTGATCGCGGGATTCAAAATTCCAGTTCTTAACATGTCTTGACTTTCACCTTCAAGGCCCCCGGAACGGGCTCTTCCGAAGCTACAATAGCGTATCCGCCCCCGCACCCCGAGTACATGGCGCCCGCGTACCGCTGTTGGTAGTAACTTAGGATTCGCTTGAGATCGATTTGTATGGTCGGGTGTTTCACTGTCTGCGGCAGAATCGCTTCCCAACACGCCATGCAACGGTTCATCGAGGCTGCCAGTCCGCGAATGTCCTTCTCCGCGATGGCGTCGAAACAGTCCTTGCCCGTCTGGCCCAACTGCCGGATCCATTCAGGGTCCAGGTTCTTGATGCCGAGCGGATTATAACCTTCGGGCCTTTGACCGATCGGGACAAAGTGGATGACTGTTTCCAGCCAGCGGGCAATGTGACGGTCGCAATTCGACTCGATGTGCGCCGGGAAATATCCGCCCTCGACATCCGCGTCGTAATCCAGCCTGCTCACACCGGGATACAGCAACCCGATCATGTCCTGCGACCCGGATGGTTCCGCTTTGTTCCGGTTCTCTGCCTGGTAAAGTTCTCTGACCAGCTCGGTCGGGGACCTGCCGGGCACGCCGCCGCCCCACAGCTTCAACGCGACCTTGCGCGTGCCGCTGGCCATGCCGCAGCGGTCCATGAACCAGAGGTTGGGCTCGAGCGACACCACCACCATCGAGCCGGGCGGCGATGGGTTGTGCCGGGATACGAACGGCTGATCGATCCATCCGCCCGCCAGCGCCATCCGGTGCGGTATGTTGCCGATGATCGAGGCGATCGGGTCGCGCACGCTCAATCCTTCACCACGCGCTTGCCGGCTTTGCGGTCGGCATACTGCTGCGCGATCCATGCGTAGGTCTTTTCCATGCCGGTTTGGAGGGGAGTGAGCGGCTCCCAATCGAGCACGCTGCGGATGAACGTGTTGTCGCTGTTGCGCCCGGCGACGCCTTTGGGCGCATCCGGATCGTAGCGGCGCTCCAGTCTCACGCCCGCGATCCGCTCCACCATGCTCACCAGGTCGTTGATCGAGATCAGCTCGCTCGATCCCAGGTTAATGGGCGTGGCGATGAGCCGGTCGCAATGCATGATCTGGTCGATGCCCAGCACGCAATCGTCGATGAAACAAAAGCTGCGGGTCTGTGTGCCGTCGCCCCAGATTTCGATGCGCATGTCGCCCGAATCCAGGGCTTCGATAACTTTGCGGGAGATGGCCGCCGGCGCCTTCTCGCGCCCACCGAACCAGGTGCCATTCGGACCGTAGATGTTGTGGAACCGCGCGAAGTGGGTTTCTAGGCCCCGCTCGGCCCAATACTCCTGGCAGAACATTTCCGAGATCAGCTTCTCCCAGCCGTAGCCGCGCTCCGCCATGGCTGGATACGCGTCCGATTCCTTGAGCGCGCGGACGTGGGGGTCCTTCTGCAAATCCGTATTGTAGGCGCACGCCGAAGAGGAAAAGAAGTAGCGCTCGGCGCCGGCGCGCCAGGCGGCGTCGATCAAGTGAGTGTTCACCAGGACGCTGCGCAGACACTCCACGCGGAAGTTCTCGATGAACCCCATACCGCCCATGTCGGCCGCGAAATTATAGACTTCCGTCGCTCCTTCCACCGCCCGGATGGCGTTGGCCTTCTCGCTCAGGTCCATGGAGAGGCATTCCACTCCCGGCACGCGCTGGTACCATTCCGGCAAAGGCTTGCGGTCGATACCGCGGATGCGCGTATAGCCCAGTTCGTGAAAATACCGGGCGATGGAGCCGGCGATGAACCCGCCCGCGCCGGCGATGACGATCAGGTCGTCACGATTCAGTTTGCGGTCGATTTGCACTTCGGAGTTTTTCTTCATGATTGAGTCACCGTGCAGCCGGATAAAAAGCCACTGCCGCCGCCTTCTCAGTGAAGTATAACGCCAGCGGGTTGTTTTTGAGGCCCTTCAGCCCCGCAATCACACACTCGGCATTCAGCTCGGCGCCTATCCGGCTGGTGTGAGTGTGCGGGTCGCCGAAAAGCGGCTCGACTTTCTCGGGGCCGAGCTGGTCGTAGCGGTCGGCAATGATGTTGTTGAGATCCACAAATGGCGCTTTCTCGGATGCGGCCACATCCGCCGCCCACTTACCGTAATCTTCCGAGTTACGGGCGATCTTACCGTCCTTCCAGATCTTGCGCGGAATCAGGGAGCACACGATGGGGGTTGCGCCCTTGGCGCGCGCGTCGGCGATGAATTTCTTCAAGTACCATCCGAAGCTATGGACCACCTCGTGCTGCTTGGTGAGTTGGTTGTCGATTTCCTCGGTCTCATCGCCCGTGCCCTTGAGGGAGGCGCGGGCGCGGAAGTTGTCGTTGACCGCTCCTTCGTCGTTGTGGCCGAACTGCATCATCACGAAGTCGCCTGGCTTCAGCATCGCGAGGACTCGGTCCCAGTGCCCCTGGCTCAAGTAGGTGCGGCTGCTGAGGCCTCCCACGGCGCGGTTGACCACGTTGATTTTGGTGGCATCGAAATAATCGACGATGGGTTCGCCCCAACCCCACTGGCCGTTGGCGCCATCGCCGCGGCCGTTGCGCACGGTGGAATCGCCGATCAGAAACAGACTCGGCAGGTTGGGATTGGCCGGCTCGGGCAAGCGCATTTGGGGCCGGGCGGGGTATGGCCCAACGGCTTGGCCCTTGGCCGAAAGATAAGCGGCTAGCGGGCCAGGTCTGAGACCCTTGATGCCCGCCACTACCAGCGACGCCACCAGGTCCGCGCCCACCGCGCTGGTGTGAGTGTGATCCTGCGGGAAGATCTCCTTGACTTTGTCTTGACCCATCTTTTCGTACTGGTCGGCAACCGCGTTGGTGACATCCACCAAAGTGACTCCCTCGGCCTTGGCGATCTCCGCGGACCACGCACTGTAATTGCCCGGACCCCGCTCCACCTTGCCGTCCTTCCAGATGTTGCGGACGGTGAGTGTAAGCACAATGGGCGTGGCGCCCTTGGCCCTGGTATCGGCGATGTACTTGCGCATATACCAGCCGAACGTGTGCACCACCTCCTGGTTTCCCCTGGGCATGGTGAATTCCTGCGACTCCTCGCCGAGGCCGGGAAGCGAGCCGCGCGCGCGGTCCTTATCGATAGGTCCGCCGTCGTTGTGGCACCACTGGATGAGCACGAAATCGCCGGCCTTCAAGTTCGCCAGGACCTTGTCCCACAGTCCTTCCGTCTGGAAGGTCCGGCTGCTGCGGCCGGCGCGGGCGCTGTTGACCACATTGATTTTGGCCAAGTCGAAGTAATCGGCGAAGGGGTCCGCCCAGCCGCGGTGATCGACGTTGCTGGCCGTGGAATCGCCGATGACGAAGACAGTCGGCAACTTCGGGTCGATGTTGATGGGCGATGGCTCCTGGGCCAGGGCGGGCCACAGTCCGGCGACGGCCGCGGCGGCTAAGATTGCGGTTGGTATCTTCATAACTTCAATCCTGTGATCTTGAGAGTGAACGCGTATTGACAAGGTTGTTCGGCGGGCATAGTGACTCTGAGGCCTTCGGCGTCTTGCGTGAATTTCAGGTCGCCTTTGTGCCCCAGCATCTCTACCTTAGCGATCCTGCCATTCCCAACTGCGAGGGACGTGACCACGGCCCGCTCGCCCGGCCACGCCATCAGAATAGCGTACAGCGTGTCACCCCTGGTGGTAAAGCGGATGTCTTTGCCGGTGTAAGCCGGCTTGTCGTTCATGGCTTCGCCTTCGCCGAACTTGATCCAGGGCCGGGTCGCGTAGATAGCCTCGCCATTCACGTCGAGCCATTGGCCGATGCCGAGCATCAGCTTCACCTGCTCGTCGGGGATGGTGCCGTCGGCCCTGGGAGAGAAGTTGAGCAGCAGGTTGCCGTTCTTGCTGACGTTCTCGACCAGGCGCCACACGATGTCACTCACATTCCAATAGTGGGCGTCGGAAAGGTAGCCCCAGCGCTGGTGCACGGAGTCGTCCACTTCCCACGGATCTTCCTGCATAGTGGTAGGCCCGCGCATCTGCCGCTCGTAATCCTTGATCGTGCCGGCCAGGTAGGCGGCGTCCTTGGTGACGATGGAGACTTGTTTCTTCCACTCCGTGGCGCGGTTGTAATAGTAAGCGGCCACCTTGAGTTTCTGTGGATCGAGGTCGCGCCCGTTGACGCCGTTATCGAAATAGATGAGGTCGGGCTGGTACTTGTCGATCAGCTCGAAGTTGCGCGCCACCCAGTCGTCGAGGAACTTCTGGCGGGCCTCGCGGCCGCGGTCGGCCACGCTATAGAAATCGGCCCATCGGGGATCGTAGAGATCGGTCGCGAGGCCTGCCTGCGGCCGGATGAAGGTGAAGTGCTCCATGCGGTGGTTGGAGACGCCGAACTTCATGCCCTGCTTGCGGACGGCTTTGGCGAGGTCGCCAATCAGATCGCGCTTAGGCCCCATCTGCTTCGCATTCCACCTGGTGAGTGCGCTATCCCACATGGCGAATCCGTCGTGGTGCTCGGCGGTGGGCATCACGTACCGCGCGCCGGCCTTGCGGAACAGCTCCGCCCACTGGTCCGGGTCGAACTTCGCGGCCGTAAAGAGGGGAATGAAGTCTTTATATCCGAATATATCCTGCGGGCCGAAGTGTTCCTTGTGCCAGGCGATGATTTCGGGATTGCCGTACATGTGCTGGACGTACCACTCGCTCTGGTGCGCGGGAACGGCATACAGGCC
>JBAWDI010000271.1:0-2561 GCA_049590695.1 Bryobacteraceae bacterium | reverse complement strand
GGTTTGCATCTGGTATTGCCGTTCGTGGCGCACGACTTCCGGCAGATACCAGAGGATGTCCAAGTCGGGATACTTGGCGGTTGTAATGAGGTCGACTACCTCTTGCCGGACGAGGTCGCTGGCGGAGCCAAGACTGGTTGGGCTTACGTACAAGGCACTCGTATCAAACACAACCCGAAGTTCCGCTTTTCGAGGCCGGTGCTTCCTTTTCGTTGGCTGTTGAGCGGGCGGGATTTCATCAGGCATAACCTAACGACCTTGCGTTCCGACGACAGAGCCCACAGAACAAACCCCCAGACGTCGGAAGGATGTTCGGTGCCAAGTGTTAGTTTCCATACAATTGTAGCAAAATAGCTCACTGGGCTTAGCACGCAACTCCGCTGATGCATCGCAATTCACTGATAACAGTGACGTTCGTCGCACAGCGGTCCGAAATGTAATCCGCGGTGTTTTCGCTCTGTAGAGTTGTGGTGTCAGCGCCCTCTCTTCTTGAAGCGCCGGCCTTCAGCGGTAAGGTCATCTCTCACGAAACCAGCGCCGGGACCAGGCGCGAGGCTAGCTGGTCGAGGGTGACGATCTCGTAGAGCGAGGGATCGGACATGATGCGGGCCACCAGGGCGGCGTGCATGGCGTGGCCGGCGCGCTCGGCAATCACGTGGCCCAATAGCGGGCGGCCCAGCAGCGCGAGGTCGCCGATGAGGTCGAGCGCTTTGTGGCGGCAACACTCGTCGGGCGCGCGCAGGCCCTCGGGATTCAGCACGCCGCCGTGGTCGAAGCCGACGCAGTTCTCAAGCGAGGCTCCGCGGATGAGGCCCATGTTGCGCAGTTGGTGCTCATCGGCTTTCCACCCGAAAGTCCGGGCAAAGGCGATCTCGGAAGCGTAGCGCTCCGGCGTCACTTCGAGTTCGATGGAGTGGCGTCCCACGGGGTACGGATAGTCGGTATCGCAGGTGAGGCGAAAACTCTCGTCGGGCAGGATGGTGATGCGCTTGCCGCGGTCTTGCACCGAAATCGCACGGCGGATGCGAAAGTAGCGGCGCTTACGCCGGTACTCGTGAATGCCGGCCTCCTCAATGAGACGCACGAACGGCAGGCCGCTGCCATCCAGGATGGGAACTTCCAGGTTGTCGATTTCCACGTAGACGTTGTCGATGCCCATCGAGTAGAAAACGCTGAGCAGATGCTCGGTCGTGGAGATCAGGACGCCCTGGCGCATCAGGCTGGTGGCGTAACTGACGCGCGCCACGTGCCGCCAACTGGCGGGAATCTGGAAATTCTCGAGATCCGTGCGCACGAAGACAATCCCCGTGGAGATGGGAGCCGGGAGAATTCGGATCTGGACGGGCGCGCCGCTATGAAGCCCCACACCACTGGCTTCGACCGGGCGCTGCACTGTAGTTTCAAAATGCGGGCTCAAGCTTTATCCTAAGAGCAACTCGGAAACCCAACTGCAACTATATGATGCGCAATGAGTTGGCATGGTTACTGTGTGGTTAAAAAGCCACGGTTTGCAAGGGGGTTGTGGCGGAAATGCAAACAATGGCAAGCTAAAGCATGCCCCACCGATTGTTCCTGATTGACGCGTTCGGGTTTATCTTTCGCGCCTACCACGCCCGCGCCCGCAGCGGCGCTCCGCCCATGCGCACCAGCACGGGGCTTTCCACCGAAGCGGTCTACATTTTCAATAGCATGTTGCGGAAGCTGGCGAGGCAGTATGAGCCGCCCTACATCGCGGCGGTCTTCGAGAGTGAAGGGCCGACCCTGCGCGAGCAGGAGTTCGCCGCCTACAAGGCCAACCGCAAGGAAACGCCGCCGGACCTGCTGGAGCAGATTCCCTACGTCCGCCGGGTGCTGGAGGCCATGAAGATTCCGGTGCTGGAATACCCGGGGTTCGAAGCCGATGACGTCATCGGCACGCTGGCGCGGCGGGCGGAAGAGGCGGGTTTTGAGGTGGTGATCGTCTCCAGCGATAAGGACATGATGCAGCTCGTCTCCGAGCGGGTCTCCATGCTCAATCCGGCCAAAGACGACGCCTGGTACAACCCGGAGAAGGTCAAGGAATTCCTGGGGGTGCGGCCGGAGCAGGTGGCGGATCTGCTGGCGCTGAAAGGCGACGCGGTGGACAACATTCCGGGCGCGCCGGGGATCGGGGAGAAGGGCGCGAAGGACCTCATCGAGCGATTCGGATCGGCGGAAGGGGCGCTGGAGCACGCCGCGGAAGTGGAGCGCAAGGCTTACCGCGAGGGCCTCCAGAACCACGCCGAACAGGTGCGGCAAAGCAAGCGGCTGGCTACCATTTCGACCGATGTGCCGGTCGCGTTCTCGCTCGAATCCGTGAAAGCGCAGCCGGCCGACGCGGCGCTGTTGAAGGCGCTCTACACGGAGCTGGAGTTCCACAGTCTTCTGAAGGAACTGGGGCCGGGCGAAGACACGCGAACCAAGGATTACCGCGTGGTGGAGTCGGCCGAGGAGCTGACGGCGTGGCTGGAAGCGGCGGCCGGCGCGCCGGTGGCGGTGGCGCCTTCGGAACGGGCCGAGGGCGAATTGGCGCTGGACACGGT
>JBAWDI010000270.1:0-2103 GCA_049590695.1 Bryobacteraceae bacterium | reverse complement strand
CACCAGCCACGACGACATCCGCGGCCTGCGCGCCGGAGACGTTATGACGCGCACGCCCGTGACCATCGGCCCGGAGGCCACACTGGGGGAGGCGCTGGAACGCATGGAGCGCCGCCCATCGCAGATTTCCGTGCTGCCGGTGACGGACGCGGCCGGCCTGGCGCTGGGGCTTCTCCGCATACACGACATCTTTCTGGGGTCCACCCGATCGGGAAAGAGGAAATGATGCGAACCATGACTGTGTTGCCGATGGCGTGCGCGGTTGCGGCGCTACTTTGCGCCCAAAGACCCGCCGCCATCGCACCAGGCACAAAAAAGGTGAATTCGAAGGATGGTCTGACGTACGTTTGGATTCCGCCGGGGAAGTTTCAGATGGGCTGTTCCCCGGGGGATGCCGAGTGCTTTGACAATGAGAGGCCGGCGCACGAGGTCACCATCACCAAAGGCTTTTGGCTGGGGCAGACGTCCGTCACCCAGCAGGCCTATCGGCGCGTGACAGGAAAGAACCCGGCCAATCACAAGGGCGCTAATCTTCCGGTTGAAGAGGTGGATTGGAACGAAGCGCAGGCTTACTGCAAAGCCATCGGCGGGCGGCTGCCGACGGAAGCGGAGTGGGAGTATGCGGCGCGGGCCGGTTCCACGGGTGTCCGCTACGGCAACCTGGATGAGATCGCCTGGTACGACAAGAACAGCGGAAACCAGTCTCACGAAGTGGGGCAAAAGGCGCCGAACGCCTTCGGGCTGTACGATATGCTGGGGAACACGTGGCAGTGGGTCGCGGACTGGAATGGGCCCTACCAGCCCGGCCCGCAGCGCGATCCAACGGGGCCCGCCAGCGGCCAGCTTAAAATGCCACACGGCGGTTCGTGGGGCAGCACTTCCAGGCTCACGCGCGCGTCGTACCGCGGCACGGTCGAGCCGGAGCACCGCGGCGGCAAGCTCGGCATTCGGTGCGCCGAGGAATGACGTTCCCTCTGTCTTTATCCTGCATTTCCGTTTTGAGTGGTTACTGATAACCTCTTGATGGCCTTCGATGCCTCTATTCATGCGGGTTTCAACGCGGAGGCTGTGGATCCCGGCAGCGCGTCGTGCTGGATAAGGACCCGGCCGAGAGCCATCTGAAACAGCGGCTGTTTGGAGGCATGGTACGGCGGATCGGTGCGCCGACGCTGGCCAGCGGGCGGAGGGAGGCGATGGGCACAGCGAAATCAGAAACTCGGAGGATCCAAAGGATGGAGGCTGGGTATATGCTGAATAGGACCGGGGAGTGCAAAATGGAAATTCCGGGGTAGACTGGGTTCGGAGTTGCAGGGAGATTCGTGGATGGCGAAACGAATCGGTTTCACACTCGCACTTTGCCTGGTGCTTTGGCTGGATCCTCCATGGACGTCGGCCCAGAAAACCACGGATCAGCAGCGGCGGACATCGTCCGGACCAAATACGGATATTCGCGCTGGGGCTGACATCGAAACTGGCAAAGTTGACAACGTCGAGAATCTAATTGAAGCCCTGAAGGACAAGAATCGTTATACTGGGGCAGCACGGGCACTCAGCAGCACCAGGGATCCGCGTGCCGTGGAGGGGCTAATTCTCGCGCTGAACAATAAGAATACGCGGGTCCGGTCGGGTGCGGCGTATGCGCTGGGACAGATTCAAGACCCCAGTTCTGTTCCCGCGCTAATCAAGGCCCTGGCGGATCAAGAATTGACGGTTCGCCTCCAGGCAACCAGGGCACTTGGAAACATACGGGATGTGCGGGCTGTCGACCCACTAATCCTCGCTCTCAATAGGAGGGGATGGGAGCGTGAAGACGTCGCCCGCTCTCTCGGTAAAATCGGTAGCCGGCGATCTATCGACGCGCTGATGGCCGCCGTAAAGCATGGGCCGCAATTCCTCCGAGAAGCGGCGGTGGACGCTGTCATTAGGATTGGGGAACCGGGTACAGAGGGAGTTCTCCTCGAGGCTCTACGTCGGCATGGGAGTGGAATGATAGCTCTATCTTTCGTCATTGCTGTCCAAATTAGCGGGCTAACTGCTGGCGGAAGCGGAGGGAGTCGCTTGCCGATGAGAGGCTGAGCTCCTGATACGCTGGATTGGGTCCGG
>JBAWDI010000269.1:0-5064 GCA_049590695.1 Bryobacteraceae bacterium | reverse complement strand
GCGCGCCCGACAACGTCGTCCGCACGGTCACGGAGAACTGCCGGACCCTGAAGTTCGATAATCAAGGATTCGAGGAGATCTAGTATCCGGGCTTTGTCCCCCCTGGCCCCCGGCCCCCGGCCCCTACGTTCCGCCCGGCCATGCCCTCCTCGCTCCCCAGCACGCCAGCGCCACCGCCAGCACCAAATCGTCGTGCTCCCCCTCCCGCCACGCCCCGTACTGCTCGTTCCCGCTCGGCGTGATCTTCACCCGCATCTCCGCCATCTCCCGTGCCAGCACCGGCCCGAATTTCAACCCCTTCGCAATCTGTAGCCCCCTCCGCTGTAGCAGCAACTGGAGTCCCACAATCAGGTCCCGCTTCGGCACCCGGTAATACCCGTTCGCATACGTTTCCAGGTCGCCGCCCGTGATCAACACCGGCCACAGCCTCCTGCACCCCAGTTCCGCTCGCCGCAGCATGTCCAGCACCGGCCGCCCCACCCCTGTCGCATCCGCGATCAGGTGGCATCGCTCCGCCAGTTCCCCCGACCGCGTCACCACCACCACCCGGTCCACCACCTCCGTATACGGCGTCCCCAGTGGTACCCGCTCCAGATGCCGCAGCCGCAGCGCCGTCGTCTTCCGCCACGCGTACATCGCCGGGTCCCAATCCCCCCTCAGCTCCGCCCGCTCCAACACCGCGATGGCTGTGAAGTCCCGGCTTTGCCCCAGGTCCAGCCCCACGAAACACTGCCCCGTGGCCGGCGTCATGTCACAAGATCCGCAGCGGCTCGAAGTCCCCCGTGATGGCCTCTTCCACCAGGTTGCGCTCGAATACCCCGCTCACCGAATCCACGAACTCGCACAGGTACTCCTGCCGGAACCACCTCTCTCCCATAGTCGCCCTTTCCTCCTCCAGAAACGCTCGCGATATCCGCGCGCACTCGTTCGCCGGAGCGCGTACCCGCTCCCATTCCGGACCGCCCCGCTGCCACGCTTCCCAGAAGAACCCCCGGCTCCCGAATGGCGTGCTCATCAGCCACAACGCCCCCGAGCTAACCGCCAGCATCGGGCGGATCGTCTTGTATAGGTCGTCGCTCACCCGCGAAGCCTCATCCACCAGCAGCAGCGACACCGCCGAGAATCCCCGCGCCGTCACCTCGTTCCCTGGCAGTCCCACGATCCGCGACTGGTTCGGAAACTCCATCGAGATCGCGTTGTCCCCGTCGCCTTTCACCCGCATCCCCAGCCGCCTCGCGAAGCCCTCCGCCTTCCGCACGAATTCGCCGCTCTGCCGCGCGCTCGGGCTCACCACCAGCGTCAGGCTCTCCGGCTCGGTACACGCGTGGTATACCGCCTTCGCCGCCGTGATCGTCGATTTCCCCCACTGCCTGCTGCAGTTCAGCAGTCCCCGCTTGCTGGCCGACCCCAGCACCAGCGCTTGCTCCCTGTCCGGCTCGAATCCAAGCTGCTCTCTCCCCCACTTCATGGCACCCCGCGGTTCCCCCGGCCTTTCCTTGGCTCGCGCATCCCCGCTCCCGCGCTGGTCCCTGCTCGTAACCTCCCACATCTCTCCCCCTCCACACCCAACCTACCACGGGTACCCTTAAAAACAGACCAAAATACCCCTTGATCCGAATCCCGGTCACAACAATGTTTCGTTGAAAACAAAGGAGTTAACATGTTTATTGAGGGGTCTCCGTTGTATCCTGTGACTGGATGATATGAGATCACTTAGACGAATCAATTCTTCGCGCGCCAACGGAGCCTGCTCCCGAGGCCCCATCACCCCTGAGGGGAAAGAACGCTCCTCCACCAACGCCCTCCGCCACGGTCTCCTGGCCAAATGCGTTGTCTTGGAAAACGAATCCAGCGAGTGCTTCGACGAGCTCGTCACCCAGCATCAGGAGCGTTTCGCCCCCGCCGATGGCGTCGAGTTCGCCATGATCGAGGAAATGGTGGCCGCCAATTGGCGCATGCGCCGCGCCTGGGCCATCGAGAATCGCTTGATGGAAAAGGCCATCCGCAATCAGCCCCCCGGCGACGAGGCCGCGCGCATCGCCGGCGCCTTTTCCGACTTGGCCGCCTCCCCCGAACTGAACCTGCTCCACCGCTACGAGGCCCGCCTCCACCGCATCTACCAGCGCGCTCTGGAGAACCTCCTCGTGCTTGGCGAACCCGATTTACCAAACCAACCTGATCCCATTTCCGAACAGTCCGCCCCGCTGCCTCAGGGCCCCGGCGGCGACGTTCCCGACGAAAAGGACCTCCCCACTCCCCCTGCCTTACGGGTCGCCGCGGACGCTTCCCCTCCCTCGCTCGAAAACTGTGAATTACCAAAGGAACCCAGTCCCATTTCCGAACACCAGGTTGTCCACGTCCCCGGCCCCGACCCTCAGATGCTTCCCGCGCCGCCCGATTCCGGGGTCGCCGATGTGCTGGTGCTAAACTATGGCTGACATGGATTTAGCGTTGCACCGGGCCGACAACGCCGCCGAATCCACCGCGGTGATTTTCAACATCATGCGGTTTTCCACCCAGGATGGACCCGGAATCCGCACTACCGTCTTCTTCAAAGGTTGTCCGCTCTCCTGCTGGTGGTGCCATAATCCCGAAAGTCAAAGCCTCGAACCTGAGCTGCTGTATCTCGAGGAGCGGTGCCGTCATTGCGGCGATTGCGTTACGGCCTGTCCGCAACACGCCATCGAGCAGGTGGACGGGACCGTGCGCACCTCCTCCCTCTGCCGCCGTTGCGGCCACTGCACCGAGGTCTGCCAGGCGGAAGCGCGCCAGATCGCCGGCCGGCGCCTGACCGTGGGCGAGTTGGTCGCTGAGATCGAGCGAGATCTCGTCTTCTTCGAGGAATCCGGAGGCGGCGTGACGCTCTCGGGAGGCGAACCCCTGGCCCAGCCGCGGTTCGTTTCCGCGCTGCTCGCCGCCTGCCGGGACCGGGGCATCCGCACCGTCCTCGACACCTGCGGTTACGCCCCCAGCGGCGTGTTCCTGAACGTGGCGCTCGCGGCCGACCTGGTGCTCTTCGATCTCAAACTGATGGACCCCGCCAGGCACAAACAGTACACTGGCGTTTCCAACCGGCGCATTCTCGGCAATCTGGAGGCGTTGGTGGCGCGCGGCCGAAATGTGACCGTACGCATCCCCGTCATACCGGGGATCAACGACACGGATGACGACATCCGCCAATTCGCCCGCTACCTGGCGGACCTTCCCGCGAGCCAGGTCGAGCTGCTGCCTTATAACAACATAGGCGCCGGCAAGTATAAGCGGCTCGGTTTGACTGACCGGCTGCCGGACGCGCCGCGGCCCACGGCCGCCGATCTGGCGCGCTTCCGCGACGCTCTGACACAGGCCGGCTTGAACGTGAGAGTTAGACTGTAGCCATGACGGAACGCGTCGCGAAATTGCGCCAATCGAGCCTCGACACCAAGCCCTGGCTCTCCATCGAGCGCGCCAGGCTCCTGACCCAGTTCTATGATCGGCGGAACGGGCCACTATCTGTACCCCTCATGCGCGCCAACGCACTGGCGTACATCATGGAGCATCGCACCATCGCCATCGGCCCCGGCGAGCTGATTGTCGGGGAGCGCGGGCCCGCCCCCAAGGGCACGCCGACGTTTCCCGAGCTGTGTTGCCACAGCATGGAGGATTTCGCGATCCTCGACTCGCGCGAGAAGATCTCTTACACGGTCAACGAGGAGGCCGAGCGCATCCAACGGGAGGAGATCATCCCCTACTGGCAGGGCCACACCATGCGCGACCGCATCTTCGCCGCGATGGAGCCTGCCTGGAAGGACGCTTACGAGGCGGGCATTTTCACCGAGTTCATGGAGCAGCGTTCGCCGGGCCACACGGTCCTGGGGGACGTGATCTACCGCAAGGGCCTCGCCGATCTGCAAACGGAGGTGGCGGAAAGCCTGGCCCGCCTGGATTTCTTTAACGATCCGGAAGCTTACGACAAGCAGCAGGAGCTTCAAGCCATGGCCGTGGCCGCCGGCGCGGTGATCCGTCTCGCGGAACGCCACGCCGAACTGGCGGAGCATCTGGCGGCCGCGGAAACCGACGCGCACCGCCAATCCGAGCTGGAAGAAATCGCGGAAGTTTGCCGCCACGTGCCCGCATACGCGCCCCGCAACTTCCGGGAGGCGCTGCAATCTTACTGGTTCGTCCACCTGGCCGTGGTCACTGAGCTGAATACCTGGGATTCATTCTGTCCCGGCCATCTCGACCAGCATTTGTATCCCTTCTACCAGCGCGAAATCGACGCCGGCTCGCTCACCCGGGAACAGGCGCGGGAGCTGCTCGAGTGCTTCTGGGTGAAGTTCAACAACCAGCCGGCGCCGCCCAAGGTGGGTGTCACCGCGGCCGAGAGCGGCACCTACACCGACTTCTGCAACATCAATACCGGCGGCCTCAAACCGGACGGCTCCTCCGCGGTGAATGACCTCACCTACCTCATCCTGGACGTGATCGACGAAATGCGCCTGTTGCAGCCTTCCTCCAACCTGCAACTAAGTAGGAAGAGTCCCGACCAGTTTCTGAAGCGGGGTCTGGAAATTGTCCGCAAGGGTTGGGGCCAACCGTCGATTTTCAACGCCGACATGGTGGTGGAAGAACTGCTCCGCCAGGGCAAGTCCATCGAGGACGCGCGCGCCGGCGGCACTTCCGGCTGCGTCGAGACCGGCGCGTTCGGCAGGGAAGCCTACATCCTGACGGGCTACTTCAATCTGCCCAAGGTGCTAGAGATCGCGCTCAACAACGGCCTCGACCCGCGCACCGGCAAGCAGATCGGAATCGAGACCGGAGATCCGCGCCAATTCCAAACCTACGAGCAAGTGTTCGCGGCATTTCGCCGCCAGCTACACCATTTCATCGACATCAAAATCCGCGGCAACAACGTCATCGAGCGCCTCTACGCGCGCCACATGCCGGCGCCATTCCTCTCGCTGCTGGTCGAGGATTGCATCGCCAAAGGCAAGGACTACCACGATGGCGGCCCGCGCTACAATTCCACTTACATCATGGCGGTTGCCCCCGGCACGTGTACGGATAGCCTGGCCGCTATCAAGT
>JBAWDI010000268.1:0-6829 GCA_049590695.1 Bryobacteraceae bacterium | reverse complement strand
CCGCCACCCGGCCGCCGGCCGCGCGCAGAACGTCAACGACGTCCGCGGTGCTGCCGCCGGTGGTGATCACGTCTTCCACCACCACCGCCGTCTCGCCGGGCGCCACGGTGAATCCGCGGCGCAGCGTCATCTTTCCGGTGGCGGCATCGCGTTCGGTGAAGAGAAAGCGCGTTCCGAGCGCGCGCGCCACCTCGTGCCCGATGATGAGGCCGCCCAGGGCGGGGGAGGCGACCAGATCGATCTTTCCGGGCACCAGCGTGCGCAGTTCCCCGGCCAGCAATCGGCCGAGTCTTTCCGCGGCGGCCGGATGTTGCAGCACCAGGGCGCATTGCAGGTACTCGGCGCTATGCAGTCCGCTGGTGAGGCGGAAGTGGCCTTGTAAGTATGCGCCGGTGGACCGGAACAGCGCGAGGACGGACTCAGCTTGCGGCGTCACAGACGCCTACTATACCATTGAATTTAAGAAGGACCACGCATTACCGCTCGACGCCGGGACCTTAGGGAACATTCATGGACCGTACCAGATCTTATCTCGCTCTGTTGTGCACTCTTTTGATGCTGGCTCCCTCGGCCGGTCTGGCCGCCGATCAGCCGGGACCGGGAAGCCACGGTTTTCTAGGTTCGATCACCGGGCCGTACCGGCCGAAGATGCCGTCTCCGGTCAATGTGAGCAACTCCACCCGGCTGGAATCGTTATTGCGCGGCGGCAACCTGTACCTTTCGCTGCAAGATACCGTCGCGCTGGCCCTGGAGAACAACCTGGATCTGGAAATCCAGCGCTACGGACCGCAGGTGGCGGATACCAACCTATTGCGCGCGCGGGCGGGAGGATACGCCACGCCGGTCTCCACCAGCGTGTTCGCCCCACCTGCCAGCGTCGCCGGCGCTGCGCCCTCCGCCGGCTTACAGACGTACGTCACTGCCGGTTCCACCCAGATCGGAAACGCCCCTCCCAACTTCGATCCTATGCTGACCGGTGCTCTCGGTTTTGCGCACAACACCGCGCCCCAAAGCAGTTCGTTCGTCACGGGCACCGCCGCGCTGATTCAGCACGTGGACACTTCGTCTCTCGGCGTCCAGCAGAACCTGTTGAGCGGCACCCTGGTTAGCCTGGGTCTGACCAACAGCAACGTGAACAGCAACAGCTCGCGCTCTCAATTCAACCCCGCCACCACCTCCGCTCTCTCACTCACGGTGACCCAGCACCTGCTGCAAGGGTTCGGCCTCGCGGTGAACAACCGCCAGATCCGCATCGCCAAGAACAACCGGGAGGTTTCCGACCTGGTCTTCAAGGCGCAGGTGATCACCACCGTTTCCGCCATCGAGGATCTGTACTGGGACTTGGTGAGCTACGACGAGAACGTGCGCGTGCAGCGCGATGCCCTGGCTGCCTCCGAGAGGCTGCTCGACGAGAATAAGAAGCAGGTTGCGGTGGGCACCCTGGCGCCCATCGAGGTGGTGCGGGCGGAAGCGGAAATCGCCGCCGGACAGCAGGCCGTGACGGTGGCCGAGACCCAGGTGCTCCAGCAGGAGACGATTCTCAAGAATGCCCTCAGCCGGACCGGCGTGCTGAGTCCCGCGGTTGCCAACGCTCATATCATCCTCACCGACCACATTCAGATTCCGGAGGTGGAACCGATAGCGCCCATCCAGGACATGATGGCCCTGGCGGAATCGGCGCGGCCGGAGCTGGCGCAGCTTCGCATCCTGCTTCAGAACCAGGAGATCGCCATCAGGGGGACCAAGAGCGAGCTGCTGCCGACCTTGGATGTGGTGGGGCAGCTCACCAACAATGCTCTGGCCGGTGAACTGGGCCCGACCACTGGTGGCAATAACTTCTTCATAGGGGGCTACGGCACGGTCCTGTCGCAGCTTTTCGCGCGCAACTTTCCCACCTACTCGATCGCTCTCAACTTGAACATTCCGATACGGAATCGCGCCGCGCAGGCCGACCTGATCAATGGCGCGCTGGTGTTGCGCCAGCAGCAGCTCGGTTTGCAGCGTCTCGAAAACCAGGTGCGCGTGGACGTGCAGAACGCGCAGATCGGGTTGCAGCAGGGGCGGGCGCAATACCAGTCCGCCATCAAGCAGCGCGTCCTGCAGCAGCAGACAGTGGATGCGGAGCAGAAAAAACTGGCGGTGGGCGCATCCACTACTTACAACGTCATCCTGACCCAGCGCGACCTGGTGACCGCCGAATCGAACGAAGTGGCCGCCATGAGCGCGTATGCCAAGGCCAAGGTGGAGGTGGACCGCGCCACGGGCCAGACGCTCTACAAGAACAACATCTCACTGGAGGACGCGTTCAAAGGAGTGGTCTCGCGCCCGCCCAGCCCGATCCCCGCCGCGCCTCCTGCTCGCCCGTAACACCGCCGTTCTCGCTTACCATGGTTCCATGGCTAAAGCGATGTTCGACGTCGAGTGTCCGTGCTGCCAGGCGATTCTCAAGGTCGACCCCGAGACGCGCGCCGTGATCGCGCACACCGTGCCGGTGAAGCCTCCTCCGATTGAAGACCTGGCGGCCGAGGTCGCCAAGCTGAAAGGCGAAGGCGCGCGCCGCGAGCAGCTCTTCCAGAAGCAGTTTGAAGCCGAGAAGACGCACGGCAAGGTGCTCGAGAAGAAGTTCGACGAACTCTTCAAACGGGCCAAGGAAGACCCCGACCAGACCCCGCGCAAGCGCGACATCGATTTGGATTAAACACGGCTGTGTGGCGCGCGGGCGAGGCATGCCTCGCCCGCGGTCACGGCACTGGGTGTGTCGTTGGCGGAGATACCTGATACACTGTCCACAGTCTTTGAAAGGAGTATTTCGATGAGCAAAAGCTTAACGGGAGTTTTGTTCGTTATTTCGGGAATGTTGCTGGCGATACCCGGTTCCGGCCAGATCGGCGGTACGGGGTCCGTTCGAGGCGTGGTGTCCGACCCTTCCGGGGCCGTGATCCCGGCGGCCAGTGTGGTCGCAACCAACGTTGGAACCCAGGTCAAGACAGCGCGACAAACCACGGAATCCGGCAACTATACCCTTTCGCCGCTTCCCGCGGGAGAATACACGGTAACCGTGGCAGCAGCCGGTTTTCAGACCTCCGTGCAGGAGCATGTGGTTGTGGATGCTCTCACCACGATCAGCTTGAACTTCACCATGAAGGTGGGGAGCGCGAGTGAGGAGGTCACCGTTGTCGACAGGCCGCCGCAGTTGGATACGGTGGATGCCCGCGTCGGACAGACCATGACGAACGATGTCTTTATGTCGCTGCCGTTGTTTATGGGCAACGCTCCACGAGACCCCACGTCGTTTGTCAGCCTGGAGGCCGGAGTGCCGACCAATTCCGGGACCTACGCATACGGGGATGTGTTTGGCGCCCAAGGCAATTCGGGCGAGATGTACGTGGAGGGAATGCCGCTGACCAACCCCGCGATTCAGGGTGAGACCCGAAACGTGCTGCTGGGTGTTTCCGCGGAAGGGGTGAGCGAGTTCCAGTTGGAGACGGCCGGCTCGTCGGCGATGTACATGGGCCAGGGGGCGGCGAACTTCGTCCTCAAGTCCGGAACCAACCAATTCCACGGCGCGACCTACGAATTCTTTCGCAATACGGATTTGGACGCGCGCAACTTTTTCGCCTCCAGCCGGCCCATCGAGCGCCAGAACGAGTTTGGAGAGAACGTGGCCGGCCCGATCCGGAAGAACAAGGTTTTCTTCTTCCAGTCGTTCGACGAATTCCGGTACCTCACGGGCAACAATTCCAACTACTATACGATCGCGCCTACGGCGGAGCGGACTGGCGATTTCAGCGCGTATCCGTCGACCATCTACGATCCGCAAAGCCTGAATTGCACGAACGGATCATGTACGCGGACCGCGTTTCCCGGGAACATCATTCCCACCAACCGCATTTCGCCCATCTCCAAGTACCTGGAATCCTTTCTGCCGCCGACCCTGAATGCGAATATCACGAACAACTACCTGGGATCCAGCGTCTATGGGTTTAATAATTACGGCACCACGCAGAAGGTGGACTATAACCTGACGGACAGGCACCGGTTCCTGGTGCTCTACAGCCGCGGACGCCGGGCTCAGGCGAACGACACGCGGGGGGCGACGTTACCCATCCCGTACGGCAGCGGAAGCAGCGCGCTGGTGGTGCATGAGGTGGTGACGACGGCCCAGGCGCGGTACACGTTTGTGGCCACGCCGACCCTCTTGAACCAACTCAGCTACGGCATCGCGCGGTTCTTTCAAAACGAGGTCAACAACACGCAGTCGGGGGATTACTCCGCCAAGGCCGGGATCCAAGGGCTGCCTGCTGGAGGGGCCCAGTTGGAGTTCCCGACGGTTTCATTCGGCGGCTCGAACGCGCCCAGCAGTTGGGGGAACGCTCATCCCGTTACCGAGGTCGACCAGTCGTTTACGCTGCAGGACAACTTACAGTGGACCCACGGCAAACACGCGATCACGTTCGGCGGGCAGATACAGTGGAGCGAGATTAACTACGCAAACAACTCGTTCGACAGCCAGGCGAACTGGAGTTTCAGCAATGCCCAGACGGAGGGCTTCAACAGCGCCGGCACGGCTGTCACCACCACGGGCAACTCCTGGGCGTCCTTTCTGCTGGGGGCGCCGAGCTCCTTCAACCTTCAGAACGATGCCGCGGAGGGCACGGGCGCCCGATTCCGGGACTACTCCGGGTGGGTCACGGACAATTTCAAAGCATCGAACAGGCTGACGTTGAATCTGGGCCTCCGATACGACATCATGACGCCGTTCGTGGAGGTGTATAACCGGGAGTCGTTCTTCAACCCGACGGCTCCCAATACGGCGGCCAGCAATTACCCGGGCATACTGGAGTTTGCGGGCAATGGGCCGGATAGCTGCAACTGCCGCACGAACATCGCGACGTATTACGGGGGTTGGCAGCCGCGCATCGGGGTGGCGTACGCCATCAATTCGAAGACCGATTTCCGCACGGGTTACGACATGACCTATACGCATCGCGGGGCGGTAGGCGGCCGGGGCGGCGCCCGACAGGGCACGGGAACACTGGGCTACACGGCCAACCCCTCCTGGAGCAGCCTGGACACTTACAGCCCGGCCTTCTACTGGGATGCGGGCGTGCCCTCGTATACCCTGGCGCCGTTCTTCAGTCCGACCCTCAACACGGGGTTCACCACCACGGTAGCCAGCGGCGGATCGGTTACGTACGGAGACCCTCAGATCGGCGGGCATCCTCCGCGGTATCAGAACTGGAGCGCCGGCCTGCAGCGCGCCATTACGAACACTTTTACCCTGACGGTAAGCTACGTGGGCAGCAACGGCCATTACCTGGGAGGCGGCTCGCGCGGCATTTGGGGCAGCCAGATCCTGCCGAAGTATATGGCTCTTGGAAACCTTCTGACGTCCAAAGCATCCGCCACGACCATCGCGCAAGCGGCCGCGATCATCCCGGGGATCCAACTGCCGTATGCCAACTTCGCGGGTTCCATCGCCCAGATGTTGCTGCCGTTCCCGCAGTATTCCTCGGTCAGCGATGCGTTTGGAGAGGTGGGCGACTCGAACTACAATTCGCTGCAAGTGGTGGCGGTCAAGACGCTCTCCCACGGTTTGGTGCTGAACGCGAACTATAGTTTCGCCAAGGCATTCGACAACCTCGGCAGCCGCAGTCCCTATTGGACCGAGAAGGCCCAGACGACGGCCTCTCCTCAGATCGCGCACGTCATGCTGGTCTACCGTCTGCCGTTCGGCAAGGGCCAGAGGTTCGCCAACGGCAACAGCATCATCGGCAAAGTGGCCGGCGGCTGGCAGCTTTCCGGAATCACCACCTTCAATGAAGGCGGCGGCTGGGGATCGATCGGCGGGAGCTGCACCCTTCCCAGCGCCGGCAGTTGCTATGTCAATATCAACCCGAACTTTTCGGGGCCGATCCGCATCGGTGGCAACCCCGCGGACGCCAATCTTCGGGCCACGACCGCGCCGGTGTTTCTGGATAAGAACGCCTTCGTGAACCCGGCTGCGTACACTTACGGGAACAGCCCGCGGACCATGGTCGACAAGCTGCGTAATGCGAACGGCTTCAATCAGAACGTGAGCCTGAGGCGGGAATTCAGGCTTACCGAGCGGATGGGGCTGGTGTTCCAGGCAGACGTGCAGAACCCGACCAATCTGGTCATCTTCGGAAATCCCTCGACCAGCTTCACATCCACCAGTTGGGGAACGATCACCAGCCAGGCGAACAGCCCGCGAGTTTTGCAGGCTAACGCGCGTATCACTTTCTAAACGATAGTGTCTGCACCGGGGGTGGAAAACCACCCCCGGTGCATGACATCCTCCAGCTATGCGAAGGTGGCAGTATGCGGATGATCACTGCCCTGCGACGCCTTGCCCTGCTGATTCCCGCCGCGGCCGTTCTGGCCATGGCCGCCGATGCGGACATGGAAACTCTCCGGCGGTCTTTCGAAAACCCTCCCGACGATGCCCGCATCATGATGCGCTGGTGGTGGTTCGGACCGGGCGTCACCAAGGCTGAGATCGAGCGCGAGTTGCGCGCCATGAAGGCCGGCGGAATGGGCGGCGTCGAGGTGCAGCCGGTCTACCCCATGGCGCTGGACGACCCTCAGACCGGCTTCCTCAACATCCGATATCTTTCGGACGAATTCCTCGACGTGCTTCGCTTCACGTCGGAGAAGGCGCGGGAACTGGGCCTGCGGCTGGACCTGACGTTAGGCAGCGGATGGCCGTTCGGCGGGCCACACATCCCCGTCACGCAAGCGGCCGGAATGCTGCGGTGCGACCGCGTTCCGGTCCCGCCCGGCGCTTCTTCGGTCCGCATGCCATACC
>JBAWDI010000267.1:0-2891 GCA_049590695.1 Bryobacteraceae bacterium | reverse complement strand
CCCAGGAGATCACGGCTCCATCTCCTTCGCCTGGGCCGAACAGGCGGCCGAGCGCGGGAGTCGCGCCGGTCAGGCTCCAGAAGTCGCCGCCGGCGAGCACGGCCGCCACCGGCAACGCGGTGCGGCTGGTTGCAATCGCGCTCTGCTGGAAACTGTAGCTCGCCATCCCATCGTAGGAACGGGCCGTAGTACGCCAAACCGCGGCGTCGGCCAGCATGACCATGTCCCGGTGGATGTTGGGGTCGTACTCGCCGAGCCAGACCAGCCGTTCGGGATGAGGATATTCGAGGGGCTGCAACAGCACGGAGTTGACGACGCTGAAGACGGCGGTATTTAGGCCGATGCCGACCGCCAGCGTTAGCACGGCGATGGCCGTGAACCCCGGCGCGCGCCGCAGGATGCGGAATGCGAACAGCAGGTCCTGCCAGAGCTGGTCGATCCAGGGGCGGCGCCAGACCGCGCGGGTCTGCTCCTGGATCAGCCCGACGTTGCCGAACTTGCGCAGCGCGGCCGCCCGGGCGTCGGCTGGCGACATTCCGCGCTCGATGTTCTCCTGCGTCTCGCGTTCCAAGTGCTCGCGGATGTCCTGGTCGAGATCCGCAAGAGCGCGCCGGCGGCGTGTCATACCGAACCCTCTCCAGCAGGTTTCAGGACGTTGGCTATGGCGCGGGCGAGCTTCTCCCATCGGGTGGTCTCGATGTGGAGTTGCCGGCGCCCTTTGGCGGTGAGCCGGTAGAACTTGGCGCGCCGGTTGTTTTCGGAGGTGCCCTCGTCGGCGGAGATCCAGCCGCGCTTGATGAGGCGGTGCAAGGCAGGATAGAGGGAACCTTGCTCTACCTGTAGCACGTCTTCCGACTGGCGCTCGATGGTCTTGGCGATAGCGTGGCCGTGAGCCGGCCCAGGAGCCAGCGTCCTCAGAATCAGTAGGTCGAGCGTGCCTTGCAGTAGTTCCGTCCGCTCCGCTTCCGCTTTAGTAGACATTCTAGGTGAATGATAACCCCACTCCAGTAGACTGTCAAGGTGACTGGCGTAGAAGCGGCCAGGGCGTGTTTGATGCGCTTGGGTTGGACGAGCCACTTTCGAGTCGGCGAGGCACCGGCTGGCTGCATTGTTGTCATGCCAGCGAAGCCCACGCCCTGAAGAATGTGCGCCCGCTGGAGCAGTTAAGTTGAGGTGTTGCCATGTCGTACATGTGCTCTGTCCGGATTCCTCCTGGAATACGCGACATACGGAGGTTACCTGGGGCTCCCTTAGGCGAGTTCGAGACGTGTCCAGACTGGGTGCCCGGCATGGACACTGGTAGCCGGGTTGCACCGATCAGCCTGAAAACAATGCGCGCCTATCGGTTCGATCACAGGGCCAACTGGGTGGCAAAAGTTCGAAACGTGTCCAGACTGGGGAGCCAAACCCAACGGAGGGATCTCATTCTGCGAATACCTCTTGCAGCGTCCTCAACGTGGCGGTGAGCGTCTTTGCCGAGACTACTCCCAGTTTCTTCGCCAGCCGGGTCTTGTCCACAGCGCGAACCTGATCGAGCAGGATCAGACCCTTCCGGCCACCATGAGTGACGCCGATCCGAAACGGCGCCTCGCGACCCGCCGTGGTCATAGGTGCGACGAGCACCGTGCGCAAATGATCGTGCATTTCGGCCGGTGATACTACGACGCACGGGCGTGTCTTCCTGATTTCGCTCCCGACAGTGGGATCGAGGTTCACGAGCCAGATCTCTCCACGCGTCACCAAACCAACTCCGAATCCTCCGCATTGCCGAATTCGCCCATCACGAGTTCGTCGTCGCCAGCTTCGGCGATTCTCCTGGCAGCCTCGGCCCAACCGGTGCGGGCCGAACTTGCGGGCCTGCGCAACACAAGTGCACCATCCTCGATCATCATTTCCGCTCCCGCCTTGCTGTCCAGACCCAGTTGTGCAAGTACCGGCTTGGGGATGACAACCCCCTGCGAGTTGCCTATCTGTCGAATGCTCACGTGTACAGTCCGCATAGTAATAACAATGTTATTCCGGCGCGCTTGCCGTGTCAAGCCAAGACGTATTCAAGAAACCGCAAGTTGTTGAATCTGTTGGAAAATCGCTCTGATCGCTGGCGGCGGATAGGCCACCGGAGTTCGAAACGTGTCCACGGCGGGGAGCCACAGTCCAAACCGCCCGAGCCGGACTTCTCCAACGATTGACACGAAGGCTCTCTTCGGCCAATTGTTGCTTGTCCGCCTTTCGCCAAGTTCCCCAAGGACTTGCACGCTTGTGCGCGCATGTGGCGTTTCTTCGCTTCGCGCCGGTTTGCCTGACGTCCGAGTGCAACCCCAGGCGGCTTTGCGTATGATGGGACTGAATGGGTGTCGATGAAACATTGCTGAATGAGGTTGTTCGGCGCGTCCTCACGGTGGCGCGGCCGGACAGGATCATCCTGTTTGGATCCGCCGCCACGGGCCAGATGACCAAAGACAGCGACATCGACCTGCTAGTGGTGGAACCGGAACCGGCCAATGCGCGCGACCGAAGCGTCAGCATCCGGCGGGCGCTGGGTGACGTCGAGTACCCGGTCGATGTCATTGTGATGTCCAGCGCGCGCTTCGAAGAAACGAAGAACATCATCGGAGGGATCGCTTACCCGGCCCAGAAGTACGGACGCGTCCTCTATGAAGCCGCCTGATGTCGCGCGCCGCGAGCTGATCCCGCCGCCCCGCCTCACTCCGCCTCTTCGGTCACTTCAAAGCCGTGCTCGGCGATGCCGGTGAACAGGGTCTCGGATTCGTGGCCGTGGAGGCGGAAGATCTGGCGCACCAGGTCGCAGACGCTCTCGTAGCCGCGCTCGAAAAAGACCAGGATCGAGGGGCCGGCGCCGCTCAGGGCGCATCCCAGCAGGCCGGGCGCGC
>JBAWDI010000266.1:0-2899 GCA_049590695.1 Bryobacteraceae bacterium | reverse complement strand
GACGAGGCCCTCGCGGCCGGGATCGTCCGGGGCCAGGCGCGAGAGCAGCAGGTCGCAATACCCATTGATTACGGTGAGGTAGTTGTTGAAGTCGTGGGCCACGCCGCCGGCGAGCCTCCCGATACTCTCGAGTTTCTGGGACTGAAGCAGTTGCCATTCCAAGCGCGCGCGAGCGGCCTCGGCCTCTTTGCGTTTGGTGATGTCGATGCCAAACCCGACCAGGTAAGCCACGCCGTCCAATTCCATCCGGCGGCCGGTGAAGTAGAAGTGGCGCAATTCCTGGCTCCGGCCCACAAAGCCGCGGGCTTCGACCTCGGCGCTTCCGGTGGCGAAGGCGGCATCGATGCCGTCCACAACCCGTTGGCGGTCATCGGGGTGGAATGTGGCGAGCGCATCGCGCTGGGCGATCTGCTCCGAAGGCACATCGAGAAGAGTCTCCAGATTCCTGTTCCATCTGACGTACTTCCCCTCGCGGTCCAGCACGAAGAAGACGCCGGGAATGGCGTCGATGACACTCGCGGAGAACTCCCGTGCGCGGCGTAGCGCACGATCGGCTTCCTTTCGCTCGGTGATATCGTGCACGATCGCGACGCTCCCGGCGATGGCGCCATCGCCAGCGCGCAAGGGCGCCCCCGTCAGTTGGGCGGACCGCTCCGACCCGTCGCGCAGCAGGATCTGGCATTCGAGACTGGTCGGCCGGCCTTCTTCGAGCGTCGGGAGAGTCTCAGCGAGAACACGTTCCCGGTCGGCGGGCGCGATCAACATCGCGGCATTCTCCCCGATGAGTTCGCCGGCGTTGGCGTACCCGTGGATTTCAGCGGCGCGGCGATTGCACGTCAGGATGGTTCGCGACGAATCGCAGGAGACAATCCCGTCCGGTGTGGCCTCCACCAGGGTGCGATAGCGTTCCTCGCTGTCCCGCAAGCTCTTGGCGGCGGCGGTCAGCGCCTGCGAAGCCAGCAGAATCATGCCGGTGACGACGCCAAACGGCAGAATGGTGGCAATCGCGCCAAGAATGACGGGATACCCGGTCAGGTACGGCGCAATCCCCAGGGCGGCGATGGCGTGCGCCATATAGTAAAGGGCATAGAGGGCGCTGAACAAAGCCGTCACCCGGCCGCCTGCCGTATGAGCGAGATAGTGTCTCCGCCAGAACGCGCTGGTGAACCAAACGCTGGCCACCGCGCCCAGAATTTGCCTCTCGAACCTGAGGCTGCGCGCCATTTTCGGGGGATTGCCGGCGATCCCGACCGTCACCAGGCACAAGACGACCAAGCCTGCCAGTATCCCGGCCAGCAGGAACATCTGCCGGCGCCGGCTGGGGATGGGTGGCTTCAAGTTGAGGGCCGCCAGGATGATCAGGGGGAACTGGGGCATCCCGAGCAGGTACGGAATGGGCGATGTGATGAGGTCCCCGGAGGAGGGGGCGCGCATCGCCAGTTGCAAAGCCAGGGCCAGTCCCAGCACCGCGAAGGAAAGAGACCAGAAACGGAGAAACGGCTCGCGATAGACGCGCCAGTAGACCAATTGCAGGATGAACGCGAGCCAGAGGGTGCCGCCGACCTGAACCCACAAGAGCGTCATGAAGACATCCGACATGGAACCCCCAGTCTACAACCGTGCGCCCGGTACCGTTCCCTGGTGGGGCGGAACTCGGCATCGACGGGTGAGGGCGAGACTGCCTGTGGCGCGCAACGGTCTGACGGGCCAGCACAAGTTCTGGTCTGGCGGCCGAAGGGTTGCGGGTTCGAGTCCAGAGCGGGGAGCACAATCCGAACCACCCGAGCCGGGACTTCCCTAACCGTTAACACGAAGGCTCTCTCCAGCCAACTGTCGCTGGTCCGCTTTTCGGCAATTTCCGCAAGGACTTGCGCGTTTATGCGCGAATGCCGCGTTTTTCCGTTTCGCGCCGGTTTGCCAGGGGTCCGAGTGCAACCCTGGACGGCTTTACGTATGATGGAACTGAATGGGTGTCGATGAAACATTGCTGAATGAGGTTGTTCGACGCGTGCTCACGGTGGCGCGGCCGGACAGGATCATCCTGTTTGGATCCGCCGCCACGGGCCAGATGACCAAAGACAGCGACATCGACCTGCTGGTGGTGGAACCGGAACCGGCCAATACGCGCGACCGAAGCGTCAGGATCCGGCGGGCGCTGGGCGACGTGCGGTACCCGGTCGATGTCATCGTGATGTCCAGCGAGCGCTTCGAAGAAACGAAGAACATCATCGGAGGGATCGCTTACCCGGCACAGAAGTACGGACGCGTCCTCTATGAAGCCGCCTGATGTCGCACGCCGGGAGTTGGTCCTGCAATGGCTCGATAAGGCTGCGGCAGACCTCGACGCAGCGGAGCAGCTTTGTGCGCAGGGAGATCGCTTCCGGGAAATCGTCGCTTTTCACTGTCAGCAGGCGGTTGAGAAATATCTGAAGGCCCTCCTGGTACGGCACCAGATCGAGTTTCCGAAGACGCACGACATCGCGAAGTTGCTGGACCGGGTGGCTACAGTGAACGCCAACATGGCTGAATCGCTGCGAGACGCCGACGTGCTCACACCGTTCGGAGTGGAAGTGCGATACCCGAGCGACGCGCCCGAACTTCTTCCAGGCGGCGAGACCGAGGCGATCGACATGGCCCGCCGGGTGAAAGATTCCGTGACGATCTCGTTGCAGCCATACTGCGGCGGAGAGTAGACCTTACGGCTTTAGCAGTCACTCCGCCTCTTCGGTCACCTCAAAGCCGTGCTCGGCGATGCCGGTGAACAGGGTCTCCGATTCGTGGCCGTGGAGGCGGAAGATCTGGCGCACCAGGTCGCAGACGCTCTCGTAGCCGCGCTCGAAAAAGACCAGGATCGAGGGGCCGGCGCCGCTCAGGGCGCATCCCAGCAGGCCGGGCGCGC
>JBAWDI010000265.1:0-2460 GCA_049590695.1 Bryobacteraceae bacterium | reverse complement strand
CACGCGGCGCTCCAGACGCAACACCGCGCGCACTTCGTCCTGGGCCTTGTCCAACATGCCGGGGTAGGCGATGACGATGAGCATATGTTCCGTCAGGTTGGGATACATCTTGCGCATGGTGAAGTAGGGGATGAGCACGCGCGTATCGTCCTGGCCGGGCAGCGACGCCGCCGGACGATTCATCACGCCGACGATCTGCAGCGAGTGGCCGTCCACCTCGATCCACTTGCCGATGGGGTCCTCGTTGGGCAGCAACTGTTTTTGCACGTCCTCGCCGACGGCTACAACCGGCATGTGGTGCGAACTTTCAAAATCGGTGAAGAAACGGCCGGCCTTCATGGTGGTGCCGCCGGCGGCGTAACCCTCTTCGGTTCCGCCCATCTCGACGCCGTATATGTCGTTCCCCTTGTAGCGCGCGGTGTCGGTACCGCTCATGGGGAACAGGTACGGGCTGACGTGCTCGACAGAGGGGCAGCGCTCGGCGATGGCGCGCGCGTTTTCGAGCGTGAGCGGCTTGCGCATCCGCTCCTCGCGCGTCCAGTCACCCATGGCTTTGCCCTTCAGCACGATGATGGTGTTGGGGCCGAAGCTGCGCAGCAGGTTTGTGATGGCGCCATCCAGGCCCGCGATGATGGAACCCACGCCGATAACGGCGCCGGTCCCGATGATCACTCCCAGGATGGTGAGAAACGAGCGCATCTTGTGCTCGCGGGTGGTGGCGAGCGCGAGCCGGACACCGTTGCCGATCGAAACCAGGGTCATTTTTCCATCCTCAGGGCCTCGATGGGATCGAGTTTGGCGGCCCGCTGCGCCGGGTAGATGCCGAAAAACAGCCCCACCGCGGCGGAGAGTGTCACCCCCACCACCACCGCGCTTATGGGCACGGACATGGGCACCGGCGTCAGGCTGCGCACCAACACCGCGACAATCCAGGCCAGCATGACTCCCAACACCCCGCCGATGGCCGCCAGCATGGACGATTCCACCAGGAACTGATTGAGAATGTCCCGGCGGCGCGCGCCCACGGACTTGCGAATGCCGATTTCGTGGGTGCGCTCGGTGACCACCGCCAGCATGATATTCATGACCACCACCCCGCCCACCACCATGAACACCGAAACTACCGCCACCGCGGTGGCCGCAATCGCGCCCGTCAACTGGTTCCAGAAGTCCAGCAGGGCATCGGAACTCAGCGTGGCAAAGGTGTCGTCATCCTTGGGCTTCAGATGGCGGTAGACGCGCAACGCCACGCGGGCTTCTTCCTGGGCTTGCATGAGGTGGTCGTGATCCACGGCCAGACCGGCGTAGGACATGCCGTTGCGCGATCCCCAGATTTTGAAATACGTTTCGACGGGAATGACGACGAATTTGTCCTGCGATTGCCCGAAGACCGATCCCTTGGCCTTGGCCACGCCCACCACCTGGAAAGGAAGACCCTCCACGGAGATGCTCTTGCCGATGGGACTGGCATTGGGGAAAAGCTGGTCCTTGATGTCGTGACCGATGAACACCGCGTTCATGCGCCGGTCGTTCTCGGTTTCCGACAGAAATCGCCCCTCCTCCGCCTCCATGTTGCCGATGACCCCCATATTCGGGGACGCGCCCTGCAGGCCCACATTCTCCACCAGCTCTTTGCCGAGGTGCACGGAGACGCCGCGGCCGGCGGCCATGCCGATTTCGCGGGTGAGCGTGAGCTGCGAGCGCAGAAACGCGAACTCCTCCTTGGTCAACTGCGGGTTGCGCCGCAGCATTTCGAGGTATTTCTTGGGATCGTACTGCATCATGGCGATGCGCTGCACGCGGTAGCCGTCTGCGCCCATGCTGGTGACATTCTGGGCGATGTAGACGTCCATGCCGTTAATCACGGACATCACCGCAATGAGCGTGGTGGTGGCCAGGATGATGCCGAGCAAGGTGAGAAAGCTGCGCAGTTTGCTCCCGCGGAGGGATTGGACGGCGCCGACGACGGCTTCCCAAAACGACGCATGCGTATTCATTTATAGCCTAGACGAATCACTCGCGGATTTCGTAGCGTTCTGCCCCACGATCCACTCCATTATCGCGTCATCGGCCCAAAAACGGTGGGGGCGGCGGCCGATGAAACCCAGGTGGCCGCCGTGTTCGGTGGCCAGCAACTCGATCCAAGGATTCGCCCGGGGCCACGCCCAGAGGCCACCCGGCGCCCCGCCGGCGGCGAAGATGTCGAAAGGCACAATCGTATCGTCCTTGGCCTGAATCAGCAGCACGGGCACCCGTATGCCATCCAGGTACCGGATGGCGGATTGCGTCCGGTAGTAGTGGGCGGCGTCGCCGAAGCCGAACGAGGGCGCGGTGATGTGGTCATCGATATCCTCTACGGAGCGCAAGCCTCGAAAGTTCCGCTTTTGGTAGCGCCCGGTGGCGCACAGGCGGGCGCGCATGCGGCGCACGAAGCGGCGCTCGTAGAGGCGGTTGGCGGGC
>JBAWDI010000264.1:0-1637 GCA_049590695.1 Bryobacteraceae bacterium | reverse complement strand
ACTGGAACACGCTGGCCGTCGATCTCGCTGAACCGAGCCGCAAGCGCGTACCCCAAGTGCCCGCGTTCTTCGCGCGGTAGCGCAGTCAAATCGGCATAAATCGAGTAAATTATCTTAACGCTTATGGGGCCTGCCCGGCCCCTAACATCGCACCCTTGCAGGGGCCAGGCATGCCTCGCCTCATATGCTCCCCGCGGCCGGCGTACTATGGGAGCTTGCGCTGCAGGCTCACGGGGGCCCGCTCGCGGTCCAGTCCCTCGAAACGGAAGCGCCATTCCAGCGGGGCCGTTTCCGGCAGGTAGCACTTTCGGTCGTCGCAGGCTTGGTATCGCAACGATCCCTTGAGGATTAGCTCGCCCGCGGGGGTGACCAGCGGTCTCACGGCGTTTTCCGGTCCGAAGGTGATCTCCCGCGTGATCCGCACGCGCCCGCGATATACCGGCACAGTCTCGCCTATGGCCTTCAGGTGCAACTTCCGAGAGGCCGGGTACTGGAAAGGAAGCACCTTCGCCGCGGGGCTTTCCTCCAGCTTCCAGTCGATCGGAATGTAACCCTCGACACCGGGAGCGTAGACGTGCATATGGGGCTTGAGATCGAGTTCCAGGCTGAGCACGATGCGCTCTCCCGGCCGCGCCACGGCCATGCTGGCCGCCGTGATCAGGCGGAGGTGGCTGGCCTCCTCGGAGCGGCTGTCGGAATCCGCCACGGCTCCAAACTGGCGCACCAGGATGTCGGAAGCGGATATGCGCTCGCGAAAGTCGTCTTCGAAGTACTTGGCGACAACCGTCCCCTTGGTATCCAGGATGAACGTTCCGGGGTAGGGAATGCCGAACTGCGCCGTGCCCGTCTGCACCGTATCATTCAGGATGGCGAAGGCGCGGATGATCTTCGATTGCGGATCGGAGAGCAGTGGAAAGGTGATGTGCCTGCGGTCGGCGAAGTTCTTCAACACCGCTACGGAGTCGTAACTCACCCCCGCCAGCCCGAGGCCCTGCTTCCGTATGCGGTCCAGGTTCTGTTCCAGCTCCACGAGCTGGATCTTGCAGAACGGTCACCAATCGGCGGAACGGAAGAACACCAGCATGGCGCCCTTGGGGCCCATGATGGACTGCAGCGTCTGGGTCCGGCCCGCCTGGTCGAGCGCCGAGAAATCGGGCGCCGGGCTGCCCACGGCCGGCCCGGTCTTGATGTTCTGCCCGCACAGAGCCGCCACGGCGACCAGAGAAAGCCAGGAGATTCGATGCATATGGATCTAGTGTAGTACGGTTCAGGGCAGGCCCAAGCATGCCCTACCGGGGAGCCGGGCCACACCACGCCACCAGGAACCCACCGGACACATCAGTTGGACGGAGACCTAGGAAGCCGGCGCCGGGCTGGGCGCGGCCTTTTTCACCGCGGGCTTTTTGGCCGCGGCTTTCTTGGCGAGTTTGGCCGCGGCTTTCTCAGCCGCCGCCTTCTTCGCTCTGAACTCAGCCCATCGTTTCCTGGTGGCTTCGGCAATGCGCTCGCGGGCGGCGGGACTCATGTTCCGTTTCTTCGCGGGAGCCTCTTGGGCCTTGTGGTACTCGGCCCACCGCTTTCGCTGCGCCTTCGCAATCCGCTTCCTCGCGGCTGCGCTCAACGGGCGCTTCCCGCCG
>JBAWDI010000263.1:0-7198 GCA_049590695.1 Bryobacteraceae bacterium | reverse complement strand
GGCAAGGTCAGGGCGGCGGATGAGATCTTCATGGCCTGGAACTTTGCGCGCTACATCGACCGGGTAGTGGAGGCGGCCAAAGCCGAATACCCCATCCCGATGTTCACCAACTGCCCGCAGTTAGGATTTGGGACGGCGCCGGCGCCGCTCCGCGGAGGCGGACAGAGCGGTGGCGCCATGGCCGACGCGATAGACGTTTGGAGAGCCGGAGGGCCGCGAATCGATCTGTTCGCTGCCGACATTTATAGCCCCGACTTCGTGGGGTTTTGCGCCAGGTACACGCAATCCGGAAACCCGCTGTTCATACCCGAGACCAGGGGTGACATGGAAGCCAAGGCGATCTATGCCTTCGGACGCCACGATGCCATCGGACTCTCGCTTATGGGGGTCGAAAGGTCGCCGACTCCCGAGCCTGACATGATCCGCGGTTTCGAACTGATCGACCAATTGGCGCCCCTGATTACGAAGCACCAGGGCGATGGCACCATGTCCGCCGTCTGGCTGGGCCCGAAGGACCCGCCCAGGAAGATCCAACTGGGAAACTACACATTTACTGTCTCGTTTATGACGCCCCGAGGTCTGCCTGGCGCGCCACCGCTGCCCGAACCGTACCCCTCCGCGGCGGCGATTTTCATTGCCACGGGGCCGGACGAGTTCTACGCCGCGGGCAACAGTGTGAGCGTCGCCTTTTCTCCCAACACCCCGGGACCCGAGCGTGCCGGAATCGGCACGGTGGAAGAGGGCACGTTGGTGAATGGCCGTTGGGTTCCCAGCCGCCAGCTCGCCGGCGATGAAACCGGGCAGGGGCAGAATCTGTCCTTGCGGAGTCATCCCGCCGATCGAATCCCGGACCGCTATGTGGGCATCCAGCGCTTCACCCTGTATCGCTACCGGTGAGTGCCGAGGAGATCGTCATGAAACTTCGAACTTTGTTTTGGGTTATTCTCATATGCCCTCTGGCCGTCGTCGCCGGTCAGGGCCAAACGAGCGCCTCCGACATCCCCCACCTGCGGAAGCAGGGTACCGCCACCCAACTCATCGTCGACGGCAGGCCGTTCCTGGCTTTGTCCGGAGAACTGAGTAACAGCACCGCCACCAGCGTCGAGTACATGAAGCTGGTATGGCCGAGGCTCGTCGCTTCAAAGGTCAACACCGTGCTGGCGGGCGTTTCCTGGAACCAGGTCGAGCCGCAGCCAGGGAAGTTCGACTTCAGCGTGCTGGACGGCGTCATCCAAGGCGCGCGGCTTCACCACATGCGTCTCATGCTTTTGTGGTTCGGAAGCTGGAAAAACGGTCTCTCCAGCTACGCGCCCGACTGGGTGAAGAAAGATTTCGAGCGCTTCCCGCGTGCGCAGATGGCTGGGGGCAGAAGCATCGAACTGCTCAGCGTCTTCGCCGATGCCAACCGCGAAGCCGATGCCCGCGTCTTTGCGGCCCTGATGCGGCACATCAAGGCCGTGGATGGCCAGCAGCACACGGTCGTCATGATCCAGGTGGAGAACGAAGTCGGAATGAACGGGGACACCCGCGACCGCTCGCCCGTGGCCAATCAGGCTTACGCGGCGCCGGTCCCGAAGGAGCTGATGGATTACCTTCAGCAGCACAAGGATATCCTGATTCCGGAGTTCCGCCAGGTGTGGGAGGCGGCCGGCTTCAGAACTTCCGGCGCCTGGGAAGAGGTGTTCGGCAAGGGCGTCGCCACGGATGAAATCTTCATGGCTTGGTACTATGCGCGTTACATCGACCGGGTGGTGGACGCGGGCAAAGCCGAATACCCCATTCCCATGAACGTGAACGCGGCGCTGCCCAGAACGTCTACCATCGCGGACTTGGCCGCGAAGGGACGCGAACCCGGAAGAGCGGGGAACATCTTCGCCATCGGCGGCCCCATGGACGACCTGATGGACGTCTGGAGAGCCGGCGCGCCGCGGATCGATATCTTCTCGCCCGACGTATACAGCGACCGGGACTTCGTGGCGTGGTGCGCCAGGTACAGCCGATCCGGGAACCCGCTCTTCATACCGGAGACGCGGAATAACATGGAGGCCAAGGCGATGTATGTGTTCGGGCGCCATGATGCGGTCGGTCTCTCGTGGATGGGGGTGGAAAGGGCGCCGACTCCCGACCCTGAAATGGTCCGTGGTTTCGAGCTGATCGCGCAATTGGCGCCCCTGATTGCGAAACACCAGGGCGACGGCACCATGTCCGCCGTCCTGTTCGGCGCGGACGATCCGCCCCAGAAGATCCAGGTGGGGAATTACACCCTGGAGGTCGCGCGTATGCGCCCCCACGTTGCTCCTGCTGCGCCGCCAGCGCCGCCAGGCTTCGCTGCCGCAATATTCATTGCCACCGGCCCTGACGAGTTCTACGCCGCCGGCACCGAAGTGAGCGTCACTTTTGTTCCCAGCACGCCGGGTCCCGAGCACGCCGGACTCGGCACCGTGGAGGAAGGCACGTTTATCGATGGCCGTTGGATTCCCAGCCGCCAGATCGCCGGCGATGAAACCGGCGAGGGCCAGAATCTCTCCCTGCGGAGTCATCCCATAGATCGAATCCCGGACCATTATGTGGGCATCCAGCGCTTCACCCTGTACCGCTACCGGTAAGCCAAGGAGATCGCCATGAATTCTCGAAGCCTGTTTGGCGCCACTCTGGTTTGTTGCCTTGCCTTGGTCGCGACTCAATGCGCCACCACACCCGGTTCCGCGGACATCCCTCAACTGCAAAAGCGCGGGCCAACCACCCAACTGATCGTGGACGGCCAGCCATTCCTGGCTTTGGCCGGAGAATTGAACAACGATAGCGCCACCAGCATCGAGTACGTGAAGCGCCTATGGCCGAAGCTGGTGCGCGCCAAGATCAACACCGTCCTGGCGGGCGTTTCCTGGAACCAGATCGAACGCCACGAAGGGAAGTTCGATTTCAGCGTCCTCGACGGTGTGATCCAGGGTGCGCGGAGCAACCACCTGCGTCTCGCGCTCTTGTGGTTCGCGAGCTGGAAAAACGGCCTCTCCAGCTACCCGCCCGACTGGGTGAAGCGGGATTTCGAGCGCTTTCCGCGCGCCCAGACCCGGACCGGCGAGACCCTGGAACTCCTCACGCCGCTGAGCGATGCCAACCGCGACGCCGATGCCCGCGCTTTTCGGGCCCTCATGCGGCACGTGCGCGAAACCGACGGCCGCCAGCACACCGTCATCATGATCCAGGTGGAAAACGAAGTGGGAATGCCCGGAGACACCCGCGACCGCTCGCCCTTGGCCAACAAGGCTTTCGCGGAGCCCGTTCCGCAGGAACTGATGGACTACCTCCAGCGCCACCAGGATACCCTGATTCCCGAGTTTCGCCAGGTGTGGCAGGCGGCCGGCTTCAAAACCTCCGGCGCCTGGGAAGAAGTGTTCGGCCGCGGCATGGCGGCGGACGATATCTTCATGGCCTGGAATTATGCGCGCTACATCGGCCGGGTGGTCGAGGCGGGCAAAGCCGAATACCCGCTGCCCATGTTCGTAAACGCGGCTCTGATCCGATCGTTCTCCATCGCGGACGAAGCCAGGATGGCGCGCGAGCCTGGAACACCAGCGCCGTCTTTCAACGCCGGTGGCCCCATGGACGACCTGATGGACGTCTGGAGAGCCGGAGCCCCGCGGCTCGACATGCTCTCGCCCGACGCCTACGGCAACTTCGCGGAGTACTGCGCCCGGTACGCCCGGTCCCGGAACCCGCTGTTCATACCCGAGTCGCTCAATGGGGCGGTAGGCGCGGCCAGAGTCCTGTACGCCTTCGGGCGCCACGATGCCATCGGTTTCTCGGCTATGGGGGCCGTCGAGAGGTCCAACACTCCCGACACCGATCTCATTGGCAGCTACGACCTGCTCGCGCAATTGGCGCCCCTGATTCTGCAACATCAGGGCAACGGCGCCATGTCCGCCGTCCTGTTGGGACCGGACGACCCGCCGCAAAAGGTCCGTGTGGGGAATTACACCCTGGAGGCCGCGTTCATGAAGCCCCGGGTTGCGCCTCTGACACAACCCACGCCCATCCCGCCCAACACCTTCGCGTCGGCAATCTTCATCGCGGCTGGCCCGGACGAGTATTACGTGGCTGGCAGCGGCGTAATCCTCACCTTTTCTCCCGATACACCGGGTCCCCCGCGGGCCGGCTTGGCCACCGTGCAAGAAGGTAGTTTCACAAATGGCCGCTGGGTTCCCGGCCGCCTGCTGGCCGGCGACAGCACCGAAGAGGGAGAAAGCATAAGGCTATCCTGGGCGCCCGGCAGTTGGGTCCCCGTTTACCGCCAACGCGCCAGTCCCGACGCCATCCAGCGCGTGACGCTCTACCGTTACCCGTGAGGTGGGGCATGCTTTAGCTTGCCCTTTATCTTCCCGAGCCACCGCCACTCAGCCTGGCGCAGATTATTTTTCATCTTGCGCTTTCACTCCATTCCGTTCGAAAATATCGGCACAGGAGCAAATCCGCAATGACTACAGTTTCCAGAAGGCGTTTCGTGGCGGGAAGCGCAACGGGAATGGCCGCGGCCGGCTGGGGCGCGTCTTCCCTCGGCGCCCAGGATTGGGCGCGCCAGGCGGTGGACAAGTCGCCGCGGCGGCGCGAGTGGGTCTCCGTGAAGCACGGCAGCCGCTCCGTCGAATCGTTTGTGGCTTTCCCGCAGTCGCCGGGCAAAGCGCCCGCGATGGTCGTCATCCACGAGATTTTCGGCATGACCGACTGGGTCGAGAGCGTCACCGATGAGTTCGCCGCGGCGGGCTATGTGGCCATCGCTCCCGACCTGCTCTCGGGCATGGGCCCGAAGGGCGGAGGCACCAAGGATTTTCCCGCCACCGGCGTGGGCCAGGCCATCGGCAAGCTGCCGCCCGACCAGATCACCGCCGATCTCGACGCCGTGGCCGACTATGTTAAGAAGCTTCCCGCGTGCAACGGAAAAGTTTGCGTGGTGGGCTTCTCGTGGGGCGGTGGACAATCGTTCCGCTTCGCCACCAACCGCAAGGACCTCTCGGCGGCATTCGTGTGTTACGGCACCGGCCCCGCGCCGGAGGCCATCCCCAACATCACGGCCCCCGTCTACGGTTTCTACGCGGGCGCCGATGAGCGCGTCGACGCCAGCATCCCCGCCACCCAGGCGCAGATGAAAGCCGCGGGCAAGTTCTTCGAGCCGGTAATTTACGAAGGCGCGGCCCACGGCTTCATGCGCGCCGGAGCGCAGCCCGATGCCACGGAGCCCAACAAGAAGGCGCGCGCCGCGGCATGGGTCACGCTGAAGGCCTTCCGAGACAAAATCAAGTAAGCGCGCCGCCGCCCTTCACCGCATCTTATCGATCTCGTTGAAGTGAACCCGGCGCTCCTGGTCCATCGCCAGATTCGAGAGAATCACCGCCGTGGAATTGGCGAGTCCGGCCTCCACGTCCGCCCTGGGCGTATCGCCCGTGCGGCAGCACTCGAAGAAGCTTTCCATCTGCACATCCACTGGATTGCGATCTTCCTCGGGCAGAGTCACTCCCTTGGAGTAGAGCCAGCGCCGGGCGAATTTCAATTCCCTTCCCAGGAACGATTCGCCGTCGCGGAACTGGTCCTTCTCCAGCAGCAGCGGGAAACCTTTCCTCCCGTTTCCCATGCTCCCCAGCGTGGCGCCGCCAATCACCGGCGGCTCCTGGTAATTGGCCCCTCGGCTCACCAGCGGCGGCCGCGGCTCGTAGTACCACAGCGCGACGCACGGCTCCTTGTCGGTCCCCAGCGTGATCTCGATGGTGCCGCCGGTGCCCATGATGGTCTCGCCGCACTCGGCGCGCGTTCCGCCGAATAGCGCCAAGTGCTGGTTCGTGCTGATGGCGCTGTAACTGAGCTTCTGGCCTCTTCGGTAACGATACAGCAACTGAATGTTGTCGTAGATATCGCGGCCATCGCGGATGAATTCCTGGCCGCCTATGCCCATGACGTACTCCGGCTGCGCGTTGAACATCCAGCCGGCGACATCGATCTGGTGCGACCCCAACTCGCCCGCGAGCCCCGCCGAGTATTCCCGGAAAATCATCCAATACCGGCTTCGTTCGCTGGCCGGGTCCGGCGGGATCAGCCAGCCCGGGTTCCGATGCCATTGCGCCGCAATGTGCGTGACGTTGCCGATGAGCCCCTTGGCCGCCATGATTCGCGCCACCTGGTAGAACTTGCTGTAGCGCCGCTGCAGCCCCGTCTGAATCACTTGTTTCGGCCGTTCTTCCGCCAACCCCCGCAGCGCGTGGACCTCCTCCGGCTTGAACACCAGAGGAGGCTCGCAGAAAACGTGCTTGCCGGCCGCCAGTGCGTCCCTGGTGATTGGAAAATGCGTGGACAGAGGCGTCGCGATCACCACCGCATCGATGTCCTTGCGCCCCAGCACTTCCCGATAGTCCCTGTAAACCCGCGGGTTTGTCCCGGCCGCCGCCGCGCCCTTCTGCAGGTTCGCTTCATCCGTGTCGCATACCGCCGCGCACCGGCAACCCTGCAACCCCGCCATGTGGTGCAGCAGGTAGGTGCCTTGCGCGCCCGTGCCGATGGCGCCGTATACCACCTGGTTGCTCGCCGCGCTCGCGGCCGTCGCAACCCCGGCCGCCATCACGAAATTGCGGCGGGTCAAATCGGTATCGCTCATGGATGTCTAGATATTCAAAACCTGCCGCGCGTATTCGATCGACTTCCGGTTGTTCTCGTCCTCGAACTTCACCGCCGCCTCCTGGCTCAGCCCGGTGATGCGTGGCAGCGGCTTCTTGGGCGGGTTCTTGCGCACCAGATTCAGGGTCCTCGCCAGGTCCCGGCCCGGTAGTGGGCTGTAAGTAGTGTCGAAGGTCGCCCAGTATTTGTCCGTGAACACCGGGATCTCCGTCGGATCGCGCGTAATCATCTCGAGGTAAAAGGGCATGTCCGCGTCCTCGTTCCGCAGCGTTTGCACGATCTGTTTGAGATCGAGTATTCCTTCGCCCATCACCACCTCGGACAGCAGGAAACCGTCTGGATAGCTATCGAGGCCCACGCCTTTGATGTGGCACATGATGGTGTACGGCGCCAGCATCTTCACCGTGTCCATGGGATCTTCGCACAGCGCAATGTTGTTGCTGAGGTCGAGGCACACGCCCACCCATTCGCTGTCCAGGCGCTTGAGCCACGCCGCCTGCTCCGCCGCGCGCCAGTCTTTGTGATTCTCGATGGCCAG
>JBAWDI010000262.1:0-2858 GCA_049590695.1 Bryobacteraceae bacterium | reverse complement strand
AGCTTCAAAACGCCAGCGCCTCAATCAGCTTGTTCAGCTCGGTTTCGAGCGCCGATTTCTTCTTCTGCAGTTCCGCCTGGCGGTCGCGCAAAGTGGCAAGCTGCTGCTCGTGCACGTCGAGTTGGCGCGCGTAGTTCTGCACCTGCTGCTGCTGTCCGCTCACGTTGTTGAGGCTGGCGATGTTCTGCCGGATGCGCTCTTCGTCGGCGGTCAGGTCGCGCGTCTGCGCCTCGGCTTCTTGCAGCGCCCCGTTGTTGTCGGCAAGCTGCCGCTTCTGATCCGCGATGCGCTGCAACTGCTTGCGGCCCGCATCGCTGAGGATCCGGTTGCCGACGTAAGTCAGGATCATGTCCGGTGTCAGGCTGGTCACCTGATAGGTCTGGTCGTACACGCGCTCCTCGGAAACGGGGAATTCCTGGGTGGCGCCCGGCGCAAGCTGAATCTCGAACCGGTAGGCGCCGGCAGTCTTCTCCGCCGGCTTTTGGTTCAGCAACGTGTACCCCTGCCGCAGCGGGTGCTCGATAATCAGGGTCTTGGCCTTCTTGTCCACGTTGCGGACGGTATAGGTTCGGGTCTCTTCCGCGGCCAGTTTGGTGGTCAGCACGCCGCGAGCGGCGTGAATCTCGCGCACCACCGCCTGTTTGTTGCCGAAGGCTTCGGTGATGCGGGTGCCGATATCCACGGCGTAGCTGATCAGCCGCTTGTCGGCGGCTTTCAGCGTCTCCATGAGCGCTTCGCCGCCGTAGGCGCCGCCGTCGTAGACCGTGATGGGTCCGCCATCGAGGGTCTTACCGCTGGAGTTGGTCAGCTCGGCGGCGTTGGTGGGATGCTGCGAGCTGTGGTCGGAATAGATCAGCAGCTTGCGGGCTTCGATGGGCTGCTGCAAGAACGGCAACATGGCGGATTCATCCTTGCGGATGGTCACCGGCTGGGCAATGCGGTATTCGAAAAGCTCGCCCAGTTCGCCCGCGGAGGCGCTGGCCACGATGGAACTGGGAAACACAACCGCCGGGGGGTTTTGCAGCGTGGCGAACTGTTCCAGACGCGTTGTCGCGGGCACCGCCATCGCCCGCCCCACACCTCCGCCCTCGCCGCGCCCAATGCCGGCCATGGCATCGAAGCCGCCTTCATGCACCACCGGCCTCGCCGCGCTGTCGTCGGCCAGCTCGGCCGTGGGCCTTTCCACATACTTCGGCGCATAGAGCTGGCTCACGAAGGAAATCGGCCGCCCCGACACCAGCGAGAGCTGCACCTTGGTCCAATCCTCGCCGGTGGTGTTGTCGACAATCGCCCAGCCCTCCAGCACCGGCGGCCCGCTGGCGCCGAAAATCAGGCGATAGCTCGACTTCCACACCGCCGCGGGGATCATATAGCTGGCCACCACCTCGCGCTCCTTGGCGTCGGTGGAATCGATGTACACGCTGCGCTTCTCTTTCGAACGCGCCGCGGCCACCGCCGCCAGGTAATCGTGGAACTGCTGCTGCAACTGCGGGTCGGTGAAGTGAATGTTGGTGGCCGCGCTCAGATCCAAGATCCGCAACTCGCCGCCATCCAGCATGAGCGTGAGCTGCTCGCGCTCCGGCTGTTTGTCGCTGCCGGGCACCAGGCGGCCGGTGACGATGGCGCCGGCCACCGTCTCGGCCCCAAACTTCAATTCCAGGCGCGCGCCCTTGAGCTGGTCCAGCATGGCGCTGAGCGGCTGCGCGGCGCCGATCTGGAACGGAAACTCGGCCAGCTTGTGGCCCAGCGGGTCCATGGAGTCGTAGCGCAGGCCGGAGATCTTCCCGCCCCCGCGTTCTTCGATGGTGAGCGATTTCAGAACGTCGTTCATCTCCGATGCGTTGAAATCGAGGCGCGCCGATTCGCCCGGCCCGAGCTTTCCCGAGCGCTCGAAAAAGCCCACGCCGTGCTTGTACAGCACCACCTCTCTAACTGGAAGTTCCGCGGCCGCGGCCAGGGCCGCGATCGGAAGCAGCAACACGAATATGCGTTTCATGGTCTCTCCGTACTCACTCGCCCATCACTTTAATGATGACGCGCTTGGAGCGCCGTCCGTCGAATTCGGCGTAATAAACCTGCTGCCACGGGCCGAAGTCGAGCTTGCCCTTGGTCACCGGAACCACCACCTCATGGTGCACCAGCAGGCTCTTCAGGTGAGAATCGCCGTTGGTTTCGCCGGTGCGGTGATGGCGGTAGTCCTGGCGGAACGGCGCCAGTTTTTCGAGCCATTCGTCGATATCGCCGATCAGCCCGTCTTCCGCGTCGTTGACATACACGCCCGCTGTGATATGCATGGCGGATACCAGAATCATGCCCTCCTGGATGCCGCTTTTGCGCAAGGCGCTTTCCACCTGCGGGGTCATGTTGATATACTCCCGGTGTTTCGCCGTCTTGAAAGTGAGATACTCCGTATAGAACCTCATAGGGCGATCATACAACTGTCAGGTTATGAATCACGCCACCGGACGGATCCTGCTGGTCGACGACGAACCTTCCTTGCTGAAGATGATGGGCGTCTACCTGGGCCGCGTGGGATACTCCGTGACGCTGGCGAACAGCACCGAGAAGGCGTGGGCGGAGGTGGAGGCGGCGCCTTCCGGCTATGACATCGCCGTGTTGGACGGAAGCATGCCCGGCCTGAGCATGGAAGACCTGGCGCTCAAAATGCTGCGCGCCAACCCGTCGTTGTGCGTGGTGGCCGCCAGCGGGTATGCCATGGACATCACCGCCGTGGAAGCCGCGGCTCCGGGACGCGTGGCCGTTCTGCAAAAGCCGTTCGCCCCGGAGATGCTGGCGGCGGCGGTGCGGAGGCTGCTTGCCGCGCAAGAAGAAAACCTTTGATCTGGCCAAGGAAGTGA
>JBAWDI010000261.1:0-3066 GCA_049590695.1 Bryobacteraceae bacterium | reverse complement strand
GCGGAGGAGAGGACGGCGAGGAGATCACGCGCCGGATTGTCGAAGGCCTGCCGGCGCACCTCAACGACCAAGGTGTGTTCCTGGCATTGACCATGGGGACCGACCGGTCGGACGCCCCGTTTGAACGGCGCCTCAGGGAATGGCTCGGGGAGGGCGGCGGGGAGTTCGACATCGCGCTGATCGTGAGAAAGATCATGGAACCCCACGAGTTCGCTGCGCGGAACCGCGAGGAATCCGAGGCCTGGAAGAAGCTGTTTGCGCGGCTGGGCGTGGAGTCGCTGGTCTACGGCTTCGTCATAATCCAGCGGAGAAACGGCGCGCGCCAGACGTTCACCGTGCGGCGGCAGGCAAGCCCCGGCCGCCGCCGCGCGCCGTGGGAGTGGCTGCTTGCCTGGGAGGGCGCGGACAAGGAAGGTCTGCTGCTCGAGAGACCACTTCACCGCGGCCGCGACGCCGAGTTTCAAGTGCGGCACCGGCTCGAAGGCAGCGCCTGGACGCCGCAACGGTACACGCTGCGAACCGAGTGGCCGTTCAGCATGGAATGCGACGCTCACCCCTGGATGGCCAACCTGATCGCGCTGTGCGATGGGCGCGCCACGGGACGCGACCTGCTTCGCGTGTTGGTGGAGAACGAAGTACTGCCGCGGGGTATTGAAGAAGAGGAGTTCGCGCGCGCGGCGGCCGGCCTGGTTTCCGGCGGGTTCATCGAAGTGGAAGGGTTCAGGCCGCCTCGGGCAGCAGGATAATCAGCTCCAATTGCGGAGCGGGGAAATCGCCGGGCACGTAAACGGCGAGATTGCGCGCCCTGCCGATGGCCTCCCATGCGACGCCCGACTGGCTCAGGCTGAAATACTGGTAGTTCAGCTTCACGGGAATCGAGCCGGGCGGCTTGGCCACGTGCGTCAACCCGACGCCGGGCAAAGCCTGGCGCACGAGGTGCTCGATGTGGCTGGCGGAACATACCTTCAGCAGGTAAGGCGCCTTGGAGATCAGGTCGGCCTGATTCATGTCCGCCCCGATGGCGAGGTACAACCGGGTTCCGGTGAGATACTTGTCGTCCGCCAGCGCGGTGGCATAGATGGAGGGCTGCACCAGCTTGAGCGGGAGGGAAACGAAATTGGCCGGGACCACGGTTTCGAGCAGCGTGCGGACAATTTCGTCGAGCGTCTCGAAACAGCTTGTCAGATGGTCGTGGCGGTACACCGGAAGGTCCCGGGGATGGACCTTGGTTGAAAAAGTAGTCAGACATCCGGCGAGCGAAAGCATGGCTTCGAACAGCCGTTCGGGATGCCCATGGCGGGTTTCAAAGAGGTGCCGGAATTCCGGGAAATGGAAATTGATGGTGTAGAGCAGCCAGAAATTGGCGATGTCGGCGGTGCCGAACTCGGCGAGGCTGAGGTTCTTCTGGCGGCGAACGCCGGAGAGCATGCTGCTCTTGGTGGCCAGGATCTCAACCAGGCGCCGGGCGACGGCGGTGAGGTAATCGCTGGCGGCGAAGTCGAGCAGCGGCGGGACAAAATGGGGGTCCAGGTCGAGCGCTCCGGACCCGGTTCGGCGGACGCGGGCCACCGGCAAGGAGGAGCATTCCTGGCGCGAATCGCCTTCCGTCAGCAGGCGGTAGTTCTTGCGGGCCACCTGCACGGGCTTTTCGGCCAAGCCGGAGTTTTCGTCGCGCACCGTCACCACTTCGGCCAGGTAACGGGTGTCGGCGCGCTGGTTGGGGATGGAAACATTGAGCCCCGAATGGCGGTAATTGGGAACGGTCAGGTAGACGTCGAGCGCATTCTGGTCCGGCGCAAAAGAGCCGGCCAGGGGTATGGAGGGTGGCGCGGGCTCGGAAGCCGGGAAGTCGAACAACAGCCCATCGGGGAAGATCCCGGAGGCCTCGGAGATCCGGAACTCACCGGCGGCGAGGGCCTCCTGGCTGATCTGGAGGGTGACGAAGCCCCAGGGGTTGCCGATTAGCGACTCCATGCGGAATTCGAGAGAACTTTCGATGAAACGATCCTGGGCCTGGAGGTGCTGCGGACTCAGGAAAGTCCCCTTCATCCAGATTACGGGCTGGAGTCGCTTCATCGGATATCAAGTTAGCAGAACCGCGCGGGATTGGCAAAGGTGGGGTTTAATAGTACCTGTTCTCTTGGTTTTCTTCCGGCCTTGCTTGACTCCCTTTACAGTCGCGGGTATACTCAAACTCGTACTGCGCGGAGGGTTCGGACGAACCGGGGTGGTTCGGGCCGGTCGTCTAAACACATCGAAAATGGGCAACGGCGAGCGCGGAGGCTTGTTATTGTCGAGGGCCGAAGGTCCCGCTGCCCGCACACCGCGTTGGAATTCGATTTCCCGGCTAATTCCTGCAACAACTGAGTCTGGCATAGACAAGCGGACCGACTCGCGCGAACCGCGCCGGAGTCGCGGCGAGTCTGGTTACCGAAAAGGGGATGGCAATGGCAAAACAAAGCACACAACATAAACTCGACCGGGTGCGCCCGCCTCGCGTACACGTCACCTACGACGTGGAAGTGGGCGACGCGATCGAGCTGAAGGAACTCCCATTCGTGATGGGGGTTCTCGGTGATTTCACGGGTCAACCCGAAGGTCCGGTGTCCAAGCTGAAAGACCGGAAATTCGTGGAAGTGAATCCGGACAACTTCGACAGCGTCCTGGAGGGCATGAAGCCTCACGTGGCGTTTTCGGTGGAGAACAAGCTCAGCGAAGATCCCGAGGCCGGCCAGTTGAAGGTAGACCTTCGCTTCAAGAGCCTGGAGGATTTCGAGCCCGAACAGGTGGCCCGCCAGGTGAAGCCGCTGAAGGAGATGCTGGATCTGCGCACCAAACTGTCGGACTTGCGCGGGTCTTTGCAAGGCAACGACAAGCTGGAAGAATTGCTGCTCGACGCGGTGGGCAACACCGAGAAACTGGCAAAGCTGAAGGGCGAGCTTACCAAGGGTGAAGGAGGCTCCAAATGAGCGAACCGCGAAAGGCGGCGCAGGCAGCTCCCGTGGAACAGGTGGTGGAAAAGGGGCTGCTGGACCAGATCGTCGAGGATGGCCGGCTGGCCAAGGA
>JBAWDI010000260.1:0-6636 GCA_049590695.1 Bryobacteraceae bacterium | reverse complement strand
CATCCCTCCCGCCGGCCCGGCGCCACCACCGCCGCGCACCGGCCCCTCGCCCTTCGATCTCTACCGGGCCAAGAAGACCGCAGCCGCCCCCGCCGGCGATCCCCGCGAGCGCCTGCACTCTTATTTGAACGAGAAGGGCCTCACTCACCTCGCCGATGCCGTCGAAAATGCCCGCATCACGGCCTCCGGCGCCGATCTGAACGTAGTCGCGCCAAAGTCGTACGCCCTCTACTTCAACGACCGCGCCATGGCCGATGCCGCGCGCGAAGTCTTCGGCCGGCCCCTGCGCGTGAAATTCGCCGCTGATGAAGCCGGCGAGCCCGCGCCGAATACCTCGCCCGCCGCCGGCAAGAGCGAAGACGAAGTCACCGCCCGCGCGCTGGCCAACCCCGAGGTCCAGCGCTTCCGGGAAGTCTTTGGCGGCGAAGTCCGCAAAGTTCGAAACCTCAAGGAGTAGCCACGTGAAATTACCCGGCAACATGCAGCAGATGCAGCAGATGATGCGCCAGGCGCAGCAAGTGCAAGAGAAGCTCCAGCAGGAGGTCGCCCAAATCCGAGTGGAAGCCTCCGCCGGCGGCGGCATGGTCACCGTGCAGATGGACGGCCAGAAGAACCTGCTCAAAGTCAAGATCGACCCCGAAGTCGCGGGCGACGTCGAGATGTTGCAGGACATGGTCGTAGCCGCCTGCAACGAAGCCGTCAAGAAGGTGGATGGCGAAGTCCAGCAGAAGATGGGCGGCATGCTCGGCGGTATGGGCCTGCCCCCGGGTCTGTTTTAGCGATGCCCGACTTCGCCGAACCGCTGGCCCGTCTCATCGACGCACTGAAACACCTGCCCGGCATCGGCCAGAAATCCGCGCAGCGCATCGCTTTCCACGTGCTGCGCGCCGGCCGCGAAGACGCGGAACGTCTGGCGCAAGCCCTCCTCGACGTCAAGGACAAGCTGGGTCTCTGCCGCCTTTGCAACAACATCAGCGACAGCGACCTGTGCCTCTACTGCCGCGATGCCGCCCGCGATCCGAAACTGGTCTGCGTGGTGGAGGAGCCCACCAACATCGTCGGCATCGAAACCACGCGCCAATACGAAGGCTGCTACCACGTGCTCCACGGAGCGCTCTCGCCGTTGCGCGGCATCGGCCCCGAGTCGCTCAAGATCAAGGGCCTGGTGGAGCGCATCGGCCAGGGTGAAATTCAGGAAGTGATCGTGGCCACCAACCCCACCGTGGAAGGCGAAGCCACCGCCGTGTATCTGGCGCGCCTGTTGAAGCCCCTCGGCGTCAAGGTTTCCCGCATTGCGATGGGCGTTCCCGTCGGCAGCGACCTGGAATTCGCCGACGAAGTCACGATGTCGAAAGCCATGGAGGGCCGCCGCGAGATGTAGCCTCGCTCAACCCTCCATCCACCACTGCTCCGATCTCCAAATCCACAATCCGGTTGGGCTCGCGCTCCTGGGCCAGCTCCACCTTCAGGTAATTCCCGGTCAGCGCCATCCCCGCCTCGTGCAGCGTCACCGCGGAGAGCGTCTTCCCCACCATGCTTTCGCGAAACGCGCGATTCTTCGCCGCCGCCAGCTCCCGCAGCGCGCGGTTGCGCTCCTTTCGCACCGCCATGGGCACCGCATCGGGATCTTCCGCCGCCGGCGTCCCCGGCCGCTCCGAATAAGTGAACACGTGCAAATAGGTGAACGGCAGGTCCGCAATGAACCGCCGGCTCTCTTCGAAATCGGCCTCGGTCTCGCCCGGAAATCCCACCATCGCATCCGCGCCGATGGCCGCATCCGGCATCAGCGCCCGCGCTTTGAGTATGCGGTCCGCGTAATGCCGCGGCCGGTACTTGCGGTGCATGCGGCGCAGAATCCGATCCGAGCCCGTCTGCAACGGTGCATGCACGTGCTTGGCCATGCGCGGGGACTCGGCCATCAAGCCCAGCAGGTCGTCGGAGAAATCCATCGGTTCCACCGAGCTCAGCCGCAGCCGTTCCACTTCGGTTTCCCCCAGCAGCAGCCGGATCAGATCGGCCAGGCGCATCGAACTCCCCGGTTCCCTGCCCCAGCGCCCCAGGTTGATCCCGCTCAGCACAATCTCGCAATACCGCGCCGCGAGGCCCCGTACCTGTTCCACCACCCGCACGGCCGGCGCGCTGCGGCTGCGCCCCCGTACAAACGGAATAATGCAGAACGAGCACCGGTTATTGCATCCGTCCTGAATCTTGAGGTTGGGACGCGTTCGGTCGCCCGCCGCGTCTTCCACCGGGGCTGACAGAAAATCGTGCTGCGCGAAGATATCCCCAACGAAGATATTGCCGTGGTAAGGCGCAGCCGTCACCAACTCCGCGATCTGCGTCTTATGCGAGTTCCCCACCACCCACTCGACACCCGCCAGCGATGCCAGTTCCTCAGGCGCGCGCTGCGCGTAGCAGCCAGTTACCAATATGCGCGCCGCGGGGTTCTCGCGATGAACGCGCCGGATGGTTTGCCGCACTTCATCGTCCGCGGTAGAGGTAACCGTGCAGGTGTTCAGGACCACCAGGTCCGCGCCCGCGCGCACCTCGGCCGCTTCCAGGCCTTTGGCCGCGAGCAGCGCCTCGATCGCGGCGCCATCCGCCTGCGTAGCCCGGCAACCGAAGTTTTGGACGAAGAATTTCCCCACGTTCCCTTCATTATATTGACTTTGCAGGCAATTTGACGCTGCTCTGACACTTCCAGTACCATTAGTATGGTACATACAAAACCACCACTACCTTTAGAAAGCTTGACTACCCGGGGCAGAACCGGGAGACTGGAGGTGGACGACTATGAGCGAGACGGAAAAGCAGACTGTTTCAAAGGAGCCTCCAGAGCGCCTATCGGAGGCGTCAATGCCATTCGCTGAAGGCCTGCAGTGCCTGGTTGGGTTTTCGGAGGCGCTGAGCAAGATCCACCCCAGCGGAGATCGGCATGGTACCGCGGCGCCCATGATCATTCTGACGAGTACCGGCTTGGAACTGCGGTTCCACAGCAAGGACCAGGCCCAGGGCACGGCCTACGAGCCTGCCGGCTCGGAGCGGGACGTACAATCGGCGCCCAAGCAGGAGCGCTCGCAGCCCTTTTCCGGGCTGAGGCGAATTGTCGAAGCGAAACAAGACGCGGGAATGATGCCGGCGCGGCTTGCCAAGATCGAACAGGAGCTGAAGACCTTGCGCGAGTCCACCGCCGCGCTGCGTGAGTTGCATGAGACGGTGGCGAAGGATTCCCGCTCCATCGAGAACACGCTGGAGTCGCATTCCGCGGCCATCGGCTCCGTGCGCGCCGCCCTCTCCCAGAACGAAGAGCTGGTGGAGGGCATCGTGGAGACTCTGCAAATGCTTCACGGCATCTCGGCGGATCAATCCGACGACCTGGCTGAGGAGTTGCCAGTCGCCTGAGGCGCTGGCGCGTCTCTCAACTGGCGTGGGCCGCCGCGCCGTCTTCCCCGGCCATCGGCTCCGTGCGTGCCGCCCTGTCCCACAACGAAGAGCTGGTGGAGGGCATCGTGGAGACTCTGCAAATGCTGAACGGTGTCTCCGGCAATCTGGCGGAAGAGCCCCTGGTAGCCGCGTCCTGAGTACTACAGCACTCTCAGACCTCCGCCTGCTGTTCTACCGGCAAACAGACGCAGACTTGGCGCGGGCTGGAGGAAGTGAAGGCCTCGCGCGTAAACTCGCCGTAACGCCTCTCCAAACTAAAACCGGCGCAGTCGAGCAGCAGTATTAGTTCCTGCGGGAAGATCACACGGAGGCGGTAGCCGATCATCTGGAAGTCGGGATCATCCGGCGCCGACAAGTACCATACCACTCGACGGACTTGTTCGGCGGCGTCGTACACGGCCGTTTCCTCGACGCTGATTTCGCCGCGCTCCGGGTGGTTGACGCGGAGAACCGGGTGGCGCTCTCCGGGATCGCGAGCCAGCCGAGGCAGATCCCATTTAGAGACGTCGAAGACCAACTTCCCGCCTGGGGCCAGGTGGCGGCGCACGCTGGCAAAACACCGCTTCAGGTCCTCGATCGTGAGCAGGTGCAGCAGCGAGTTGCCTGGAATCAGGATGGCCGAGAACCGGGCCCCAAGATCGAACTGGCGCATATCCGCTTGCACGAACGGTATCCGCAGGCCCGCGGCGGCGCCTTTCGCTCGCGCGCTCCGCAGCATTGACGGGGACAGATCGGCTCCCACGATGTCGATGCCCTCTTGGGCAATTGGGATCGTCAAGCGGCCCGATCCACACCCGAGTTCCAGCACGCGGCCGCCGCTCTCGCGGGCTTGCTCCATATAGAACTGTTCAGAAGCAATGGTCAGTTCCCACCGCTTTTGGCCGGCGGCCGAAGAGCGGTCGCAGGTGTTGGAAAATAGGAGATCGTAGAGGGCCGGATCGGCGTATAACGCGCATTCATCCACGGAATATCTATTCTATTCCGGTGTCCCGCCCCACGGGCATTTACCAGCCCCGCGATATACTGTTAGCGTAGACTCCGCCCCATGGCTGAAATGAGCGTCATCTGGCTGCGTGTGGCCGCGGGATTGTACTCGCTCGGCCTCCTGCACGCCATCCTTATGTTGGTCCGCCGCCGCGAGCACCTGTTCCGCGTGGCGCTGGCCGCCTTCGCCCTAGGCTCGGTCTTCCACTTTGTCTCCATCGTCGAAGAGGGGATTGTCAACCACCGCTGCCCCATTACCAACTTCTACGAAACCCTTTCCATGTGCGCCTTCCTCATCGCGGTGCTTTTCCTGTGCGTCCACTGGCGCTACAAAGTGGAAAGCCTCAGCGTGTTCATCTTCCCGCTGGTCTTCGTAATGGCCCTGGTCGCCACCCTGGGCAACCCCGTCAGCGCCTGGAGTAGCCCGGTGGTGCGCGACGCCTGGCTGACGGTGCACATCGTGCTCGTGCTGCTGGGCTATGCGGCGCTCGCGTTTACCGCCGTGGCCTCGGTGCTCTATCTGTTCCAGGAGCGCGAGCTCAAGACCAAGAAGCCCCACAAGTTCTATTACCGGCTGCCCCCGCTGGGCACGCTGGACGATCTCATTTCCAAGACCATGGCCGTGGGCTTCGTGCTCATCACGCTGGCCGTCATCGCCGGCAGCACGTGGGGCTTCATCGAATTGAAGACGGCTTGGATCCGCCAGCCCAAGATCGCCATCTCATTCTTCACCTGGGGCGTCTACTTGGCGCTGGTGTGCCTGCGGGTGGCCGCGGGATGGCGCGGGCGGAAAGCCGCCGTCATGACCGTGGCGCTGGTCGGCTTCGCCGCCCTCACCTGGGCCGCGCATGCCCGCCTGGGCGCTTTGCTGCTGAAGCCATGAAGCTCCTCGTCACCGGCGTGAGTCACAAGACGGCGCCCGTCGAGGTGCGCGAATGTCTCGCCTTCCGCGACGAAGCGCTCCCCGCCGCGCTGGCCGATCTGAAAGCGCGCGAGGGCGTCGCCGAAGCCCTGATCCTCTCCACCTGCAACCGCGTCGAGGTCACCGTCACCACCGAGGACAGCGCCGACCCGCGCGCCATCGTCGATTCCTTCCTCGCCGATCACAAGGCCGTCAGCCCGCATACCATCGGCCCGCATCTCTACCGCTACGAGGGCCGCGACGCCATCCATCACCTATTCCGCGTGGCCTCGAGCCTCGATTCCATGGTGATCGGCGAGCCTCAGATCCTGGGACAACTCAAAGCCGCTTACGCCGCCGCCAAGGATTCCGGCGCGGTCTGCGGCTGGCTCGAAGGCCTGCTCGCGCGCGCCTTCAGCGTGGCCAAGCGCGTGCGCTCCGAGACCGGCATCGGCCAGATGGCCGTATCGGTGAGTTACGCCGCCGTGGAGCTGGCGCGCAAGATTTTCGGATCGCTCGCCAACCGCACGGTCATGATTGCGGGCGCGGGCAAGATGTCGGAGCTGGCCGCGCGCCACCTGCGCCGCTCCGGCGCGTCTCACGTCTTCGTCACCAACCGCACCCACGAGCGCGCCCTCGAAATGGCCGCGCTTTTCCAGGGCACGCCGGTCGAATACACCCGCTTTGTGGCCATGCTGCCCGAGGTGGACATCCTCATCGCTTCTTCCGGCGCGCCGCACTATATCCTGCACAAGGACGAGATGCAGCGCGTCATCGCCGCGCGCCGTAACAGACCGATGTTCCTCATCGATATCGCGGTGCCGCGCAACATCGAGCCCTCGGTCAACGAAATCGACAACGTCTTCCTCTACGATATCGACGACCTACAGGAGGTGGTGAACGCCAACCTGCGCGAGCGTTTGAAAGCGGCCGAGCGCGCCGAAGAGCTGGTGGCCGAAGAGGTGGAGCGCACCATGGCGCGGCTCAAGGTGGCCGATGTCACCCCCACCATCGTCGGTTTGCAGGAGCAGCTCGAGCAGATCCGCACAGGCGAAATCGAAAAGGCGCGGCGCAAGTACGGCCCCTTCACGCCCGAGCAGGAGCAGGCCATCGAGGCGCTGACGCACGGCATCATGAACAAGATCGCGCACGGGCCGATTTCCGAAATCCGCAACCATGCCGGCCACCCCGAGGGCGCGCACGTCATCGCCGCCATCCGCAAGGCCTTCCACCTCCAGGATTGATTCATGCTGAACGTCGGAAGCCATGAAGAAATGGGCAAGCTAAAGCATGCCCCACCTGGTGGG
>JBAWDI010000259.1:0-5073 GCA_049590695.1 Bryobacteraceae bacterium | reverse complement strand
GCGTAGGCCGCCGAAAGCGGACGTCTTTCCAGCATGCGCAGGATCTTCGATACGGGATCGTCGGGCGAGGAATCGAGCGCAAGCTGGCGCGCGGCACTGCGGCCGGAGTCGGTCAGCGGCCACACCTTCCCGCGGCGAATCTCCGGCGCCAGCGGCAGCATGCCGCGCAGCACTTCGCCCAGAGGCGCGCAGTAGTAGCCCGCGATCCAGCGCCCCAGCGCCAGCAGCGCCGCATCCAGCACCGGCAGGCTGACGTCGCAATAGCGGTGCGATCCCTCGGGCATGAACCCTTCTGGATAGCGAAACAACCAGCCTACTGAACGATCAGAACCGCCGTCTGGCTGACGCTCCCCGCCGTGGCGGTTATCGTAACGGTTTGCGTGGATGTCACATGGCTGGTCGAAATCGTAAACGATGCCGTGGTCGCACCTTGCGGAACACTAAACAACAACGGCACCTGGGCAGAGGCCGAGCTGCTCTTCAAGCCGACGGCGATTCCGCCCAGCGGAGCTGCCGCCCCCAGGGTCACGGTCCCGGTTGCATTCGTTCCGCCAGTGACGTGGTCCGGGGAAACCGCCACGCCAGTCAGCGTAGGCGATGCCGGCGGATTCACCGTCAGCGTCGCCGATTGCTTGAGGCTCCCATAGGTGGCCGTGATGGTGACCATTCGCGCCGCCGTCACCGCGGCCGTCGTAATCGTGAACGAAGTGGAATTCTGGCCGGAGGGAATGTCGACAAAAGAGGGCGCCTTCGCGATCGAATCGCTGGATTGCAGGTTGACGTTTGCTCCCCCGATTGGCGCACTGTCCGCGATGGTTACCGTGCCGCCCACATTGTTTCCGCCCACAACCGAGCTGCTTGCTAAAGCCAGTTGCACAGCCGGAATCACTGTGAACTGAGCCGTCTTGCTGGTCCGCCCGAGCGTGGCCGTAATGTTGCAGGTCTGGTTGGCGGTAACAACTGACGTGGGGATCGAAACCGTGGCCGAGCTGGCTCCGAATGGAATCGAAACCGTCGCCGGAGGTTGTGCGTTGGGGTTGTCGCTCGATATCCCAATAGTCACTCCTCCCGGAGGCGCCGTCCCCGTCAGCGTGACGGTCGCGGACACATTCCGCCCGCCCAGCACGCTCGCGGGCGTCACCGACAACGCGGACACCGCGAGCGCGTTCGCGGGATCGATTTCGAGCGCCGCGGTTTTGCCCTGCGCGGTGATCGTGACCGTTTGGACGGTGGTCACAGGCGAGGTCGGAATTGTGACCTGAAGAGACGCTTGCCCCGCCGGTACCGTCACCAGCAGGGGCACTTGCGCTGCCGTATTGTTGCTTCCTAACGACACGGGGAATCCCATCGACCGGGCCACCCCGTTGAGCGAAATCGTCAGAATTGCGTTATCTCCACCGTTCACATAAGACGGGGAGAAGCTCAACGCCGCCAAGCGTATGGAGTTCGCCGGCAGGCTCGCCATCAGGAACGTGACGCGGTTCGACGCGCTGGCATCGGCCGTCAGGAACAATGAGACCACCCCCGCGCCATCGAGGTCGGGAGGCAGCACGATATTGACCTGGTCGAGCCCGAAGTAACCCGGAGCGGGGCCGGCGTATTCCACCGTGAGGCTGTAACTGTTGCCGGACGGGTTCGTGGCGCTGGCTCCGACGCTGGCCGCGTAGCGGATGCCGGTGGCATAGACGGCCAAGCGGGTACGTTGGTCGCTGCCGGCGATTTCGGGTGTCACCGTCAGAAACGGCGCGGCTGCATACGTGACCGCATTGAGAATCGCGCCGGGACCCTTTCCGGTCCCGTCCGCGCTAAACACGGCGGGGGCGGTGTTCTGTACCAGCATGGCGCCGCTCTGGGAGGCGCCGGTGTTGGTATTTCGTACGAGCACGTCCGCCGTGCCGATGGTCACGTCCCCCGGCACCACGAAGTTGATCTGGGAAGACGACACGTATAGCAAACTGGCGGCCTCGCCGTTCACTTCCACGCGCGCTCCGGCCAGTCCCGTGGGTAGCTGCCCGTTCTGATCGAGCGTCGCCCAAGCTGTCGATCCCGCCAGGTTGCCGCCAAACAGCGCTGCCAACGAATCCGGCGCCACCGCCCCCCTGGCTGATAACTGGCGGCGGATACAACGGCAAAGGGTGTGGACTGGGCCATGACGGTCGAGTTCGCAATCAAGCCGGCCAGGATCGCGCCGTAACACCAAAGCCCGGGTCTCACAATAACCAGACGCTCTGCGGCGCCTAAAGGACGAACGTAGCGCCGGCGCTCCGGGCGCGGCATGCCCGGCCCGTACAGTGGTAAACTGATGGGAGATATGGCAATCCCGAATGTGAAGCGTTTCCGTGCTTTCTGCCCCACCTGCAACGATAATTTCACGCTGATGGCGGTCCTGCCCAAGGACGCCAGCGTGGATCAGTACCTGGCGGATGCCGTGGCGCGCCATGATCACAAGGCGTTCCAGGAGTCCAAGGTGGCCCACTTCAAGATCCGCGTCGGCCAGCAGAAGCAGAGAAAAGCGAAGTAGCCTCAAGCTATCAGCTATCAGCCAAAACCCCGGTGGTGGCGCTGTCTTAGCTGAAAGCTGATAGCTGATGGCTGAAAGCTCTTACAACCTGGCCTGCAAGGTCCGCAAGGCTCGCAAACCTTCCTGCGCCACATCCGCGTCCGGATCGTTGCTGAGCTTCTGGAGATACGGGATGCTCTCCTGGTCGCCGCTGCGGGCCAGCACGCCCGCCAGGCCTATCTTCTCGTCTTTCGTGCCCGTTCCGAGCGGGCCGTAGAGCGCCTTGCGGACTTGGCCGTCGCGCGCCAGTTCCACCAGGAAAGGAAACGCTTCGCCCTTGTAAGCGGCGGAATTCAACGTGTCGATCAAGTATTGCAACGGGCTGAATTCGGAGATTTCGGTTTTTCCGAGCATCACCTGGGCAAAGGCCAGGGAAAGCCGGGGCGGGGTTTTTCCCTCGTCCTGCCACGCTTTTTCGAGCAGGGGCAGATCGGCCGGGTTCCCCAGCCGGGCATAGCCTTCCGCTGCCGCCGCCCGCATCCGGTCGTCCTTGTCGCGCAAATACTGCGCGTACAAGTCGCGGCTTTTCTCCGATGGCAGCATGGCGATGGCGGTCAGCGCCGCGCGCTTCACCTTGGCGTCGCGCGCGTGTTTGAGCACGCCGGCCAGCTCCGGAACGGCGTCCATGTCCCGCAACAGCCCGGTGGTTTCGATGGCGGCGATTTGCACCTTCTGGTCGAGGTCGTGCACCAGGAACGTGACGCGCGGCCCGGCGGATTCGTCGCGGATTTTCTGCAAAGCCACCAGCGATTCGTATATCACGTCGCTGTTCTTGGAGTGGAGGGCTTCCACCAGGTCGGGAATGGCCTTCCTGCCGCGCAGGATGCCGAGGGCGCGCGCGGCGTTGGCCCGCGCCTCCATGTCCCCGCCGCCGCTGGCCAGTTTGCCGAGCGCGTCGATTACCTCGGGCCGCACCATGACGTAGGGGTCGATCACCTGGTCGTTGGTGTCCGTGAATCGGCCCTTGATGCTCGAGCCGACGCGCCGCACCGACGCTCCGATGCCGGTCTTCACATAGCCGGGCAAGTAGAAGTTCACCAGGCCGTCAGTGGCGCGGATCTGCACTTCGGGATCGTTATCGCGGGTGGCCAGCATCAGCGCATCGAGGCTCGCCGCCGTGCCGATTTCGGTAATCTGCTTGACGGCTTCGATGCGCACCCCGGCATCCGGGTTTTTGAGCAGCTCCTGGAGTTGCGGGATGGCGCTGGAGCCGGCCTTGGCCATCTCGCGGACATCCTTGGGACGCACATCCTGGGCCGGCAGAAGCGCCGCCGCAGCCAGAAGAAGCACTACGCAATAGGACCGCATACTTCTACTGTAGCGTGGCTTGGGGCAACCGCTCTCTTACGTTCGCGGCTCGGTAAGCGCCTGCAAACACGTGGCCGCGTTTCCGAGATGGTATGAGAAGGCCGGTCCCCCCCGCGGGAAGCGATAAGCTTCCCAATAGGCGCACTCGATGAGGTGCAAAAAGGAGACCGGCTATGAAGAAGAATGGCATTGCGAGACTGCAGGTCACCAAGGGCCAGATTCGTCGAATGGCAGCAAGACAGAGGCTGACCGTAGGGTTGGACCTCGGAGATCGCTCCAGCCGCTACTGCATTTTGGATGAAGCGGGAGAAAGGGCGAGCGAAGACAAGCTGCCGACGACCAAGACGGGACTGAGCTCGGTATTTGGAAAGATGGCGCTGAGTCGAATCGCGCTGGAAGTGGGAACGCATTCCCCCTGGGTCAGCCGGCACCTGGCGGGGATGGGGCATGAAGTGATTGTGGCGAATCCACGTAAGGTAAGGCTGATCACGCAAAGCGTGAAGAAGAACGATCGGATGGACGCCGAGCAGTTGGCACGATTGGCGCGAGTGGACCCGAAGCTGTTGTCGCCGATTCGGCACCGAGGCCCAGAAGCACAAGCGGACCTGGCGGTGATCCGGGCGCGGGCGGAGCTGGTGGACGCGCGGACGGCGCTGATCAACTGCGCACGCGGGATGGCCAAGCCGATGGGAGAGCGGTTGAAGAAGTGCGACGCCGACCAGGTGAAGGAATCGATGGCAGGAAAGTTGGGAGAGGCGTTACAAACGGTGATCGGTCCGCTGCTGAAAAGCGTGGAGGAGATCAGCCGACAGATCGGTGTGTATGACGAGAGAATCGAGGGAATCGGGAAACGCTACCCGGAGATGCAGTTGCTGACGCAAGTCTGGGGAGTAGGAACGCTGATCGCGTTGACCTACCTTCTGACCATTGAAGATGCGCAGCGGTTCGAGCATAGCCGGGACGTGGGACCGTATCTGGGGCTGACACGGAAGCGTCGGGATAGCGGCGACAGCGAGCCGGAGTTGGGGATCAGCAAGGCTGGGGATGAGTTGCTACGGCGGCTGTTGGTGCAGGGAGCGCATTGCATCCTGCGGAAAGATGCGCCGGACAGCGACTTAAAAGCTTGGGGGATGGCTCGGCTACAGAATCGCGATCCGAAAGGCGGCAAGAAGGGCCAGAAGGGCAGCAAGAAAACCAGGAAGAAA
>JBAWDI010000258.1:0-1615 GCA_049590695.1 Bryobacteraceae bacterium | reverse complement strand
CTTAAATGCTCCGGCTCATCAATCAGAAGCGACTCCAGTGAAACGAGCTTACGGGAGGCGAACTCCGACATCTGGGCCATATAGCGATTTGCCATGTCTTTGGCCATACGCCGGAATTGCGTTCGTTGCTCCCGCCGGTCGCCCCGCGATTGCATCGTGATCTGGGTGATCTCGCGGGCCGTCGTGATCCCTGGCAATTCAGCATTCCCGGTGGCTGTGAGCAAGACGCTCAGTGCTTCGTCAGGCGGGAGGATGTCGAACCGTGTGAGGATCCATCGAGCGACCAGCAATTCTCGCCGAAGAAGCCAACGCGAGATGTTCGCAAATTGGACCGGGTGGAGGATGTGAGCGTCATCCAATATGACAAGTGGCCGGACTTCGATGTTCTCTTCACCAAACGGGACGACAAATCGGTCGATCACGTCGAACGGTCGATAGGCGTCTGTCGCGCCCTTGGTCAGCTTGTCTAAGCTCGGCGGCAGTAGTGCTCCGACAATCCCGTAGATCTCATTTTCGACTTGCTGCGCACGGACGAGAACCCTGTCCCCCGAGAGTCCGCCCATCGCCTCCACTGCGGCCGCCGACGCCCCTGTTGCAATGACCTTGACTTGATTGGGCGCAATTCCTGTCCGAGTGAGATGTCGAAACCAACCCAAAATACTTCGCGCTTGAAGCAAACTCTTGAGCAGCCCGTCGCGTGACTCTTCCGGATACGGAAACTCCCAAATCTCTCGATAATCGCTCTCAAGCGACAGACGATAGGCAAGTAGCGTAGGGGCTCCGTCGGCAACACAACCACAATCCGCCAATGCGGTGAGCAACGGGCGATACGAGGGAACGCTGCTGTTCCGCAGCAGCACCGTGACCATGGGAAACTCGAACAGCTTAGCCATGGTCGTTTTGCCGCTGCCGGGGGTTCCGAGGATTACTACGAGGCGGTCATATAGTTGACGGTTTGAGCCGTAGCGGCTCAGGTACGCAGTGATAGGATCTGGGCTGACGAGCGCCAAGAAGGCCTCTTCGTTGCGAACCTGCTCTGTCGCGCGTCGCTCAAAAGGGTTGTCCATGGCTATGCCAATTCTGAATGCCGCTGGCGGCGGCGGAACAGTGGGCGCATCGGCGGTTCCTTCTCGTTACGATCAATGTCTGCCCAGAGGAGGGGAATTGAATTGTTCGGCGTGTTGTGGCCGAGCACCAGTGGAAGCGCGCATTGTCCGAAGCCGAGTCGCACATCCTCTCCTCCACCTTTTCGCGTGTGGACCGTCTCGATCCCGCTGTTATAGTAACGCTGGATCAAATCCCAGAACCGCCCGGCCTTCGCTTCGTCAATCCTCAAGCTGTCCGGTAGAACAAGCTCAAACGAAAACTCGACTTTATGGAACCACCCTTTTTCGCCGTACTCTGCGCGGAGGGCTCGTTCGCGCTCCGCAATGGTACGGGTCACGTCGGCTGTCGCGATGTAGTGATGCACTATCAAGGTCCAGTCCGACGCGAAATGGGAGGCTGCAATCGGCCCGCAATCCCGCCAGAGCCGCTTCAGCTTTCCTTGCAGCGTTGTGCCGGTTCCGGTGAAGTCATCGAACAAGAACAGATACCTGAACCGGGCGTCCTTGTC
>JBAWDI010000257.1:0-1504 GCA_049590695.1 Bryobacteraceae bacterium | reverse complement strand
GGTTTGCGAGCAGTACCAGCGGACCGTGCTGCCCAGCGCCGAATGGTTCGTTTACCCCACCATGAAACACGCCGACCTGGTGGTTTCGGGCGAAGAGCCATTCGCGGCATCCACCGGCGCCGTTTTGAGCGCCCTCGACAAGGCTCTGGCCGCCGCCGGCGGAAGATGACCAACTCCCCTTTCCTGACGCGCGTGGTGCTCAAAAACTACAAGAGCATCGAAGCCTGCGACGTCGATCTGCATTCGCTCACCTTTCTGGTGGGCGCGAACGGCGCCGGCAAAAGCAATTTCCTGGATGCCCCGCGTTTCGTCGCCGATGCCCTGCGCACGTCCCTCGACCATGCCCTGCGCGAACGAGGCGGCATTCAGGAAGTACGCAGGCGCACCGGCGGCCATCCCACGCATTTCGGAATACGCCTGGAGTTCGCCGTACCTGGCGGCCCCACCGGAAGCTACGCATTCCGCATTGGAGCCAGGGCCAGCGGCGCCTTCGAGGTGCAGCACGAAGAGTGCGTGCTAAGCGGAACCGAAGCGTTGTCGGGCGATGTGCGATTCAGCGTTCCGGGAGCGGCCCCCGCCTCCGACCGTCTCTACCTCCCCGACGCCCCCGCCGATTTCCGCCCCGTCCGCGACGCCCTGGCGCGCATGGCCTTTTACAGCCCGAATCCCGACCGCATCAAGGACCTGCAGCTCCCCGACGCCGGCGATTTACTGGCGCGCGATGGAGCCAACCTCGCCTCGGTGTTGGATCGCATGGCGAAGCGCCAGCCGGAAGTTCGTTCCAGAATTGAGGACTATCTTTCCAGAATCGTGCCCGGTGTGCGCGGCGTGGAGGTGAGCCACGTAGGCCCGCGCGAGACCTTGGAATTCCGCCAGGACGTTCCCGACCCCGAGAACCCCTGGCGCTTCCTAGCCGGCAGCATGTCGGACGGAACCCTGCGCGCGCTGGCCGCCCTGGTAGCGCTATTCCAATCCGGCAGCGTGCCATTGGCGGCTCTCGAGGAGCCGGCCGCCACTCTGCATCCCGCGGCGGCCGCAGTCTTGCTGGACGCTTTATTGGAAGCCACCACGCTCCGCCAGGTCTTAGTCACCAGTCACAACGCCGACCTCCTCGACAGTCCCCAAGTGAAACCCGCCAACGTGCTCGCGGTCCTTGCGGAGAATGGTAACACGCGCATCGGCCCGTTGGACGCGGTTGGCAGCAACGCGCTGGAGCAACAACTTCGCACCGCGGGCGAGTTATTGCGGACGGACCAGGCGAGGCCGGACACCGAGGCTTCCACGCGGCAGATGAGGTTGTTTGACGAGGGCGGGGTGTAGGCTCAGTACGGCTCACTTGGAGGATGGCATCCGGACGCTTACCGTGTGCCGTTTCGGGCCATGGAGCCCGGCTGGGGGTTATGAGGGCTGTTGGTGCCAGCTACCGTGGCGTGTTCGGGCTGTCTGAGATGTGGTCTACTAATTTGCGGAGGTGGTGCATTCGCGATGGCCAAGGAAGACGAGT
>JBAWDI010000256.1:0-1653 GCA_049590695.1 Bryobacteraceae bacterium | reverse complement strand
GCCGTACTGTGGATGTTCATTCCTCTGCTGACGGCTCAGACTGGCGCCGTCATTGAAGGGAGTGCCTTCAACCGAATTACAGGTGTGGGAGTCCCCGGCGTAACTGTCAAACTGGCGGCCGTGTCGGATCCATCCAATATCCTGCATACCGTGAAGAGCGATTCTGCGGGTGCTTTCCGCGTCGAGGGTGTACCAGGCGGCGATTACGTCGCGTCTTTTGATGCGCCGAACGGCTTTTTCGCTCCGGCATTCTGGGAGCCACCGTGCAAACCCTTCCACGCCGCCGAAGGCGGTCGAGCGGTAAAGCTGCAAGTCCCCATGCAGCCTCTGGCCACATTGCGCGTGCGGGTTATCGACCGCGAAGGCCGCCCCGTGCCAAACGTGTACGTGGAGTGTTTCCTGGCTACCGGCGGTGGTGGAGCGTCCGGGAGCACCGATTCTGAAGGCCGCTTCTCTCAAGGTCGCATTGCTCCTGGTGCCTATAAGCTGCGCGCCAGGCCCGTCCTGCCCGGCTCGCCGCTCGCGCAGCGGTCGAAGGATCTCTCGGTGCTCTCGCTGAAACCGCCCGAAGGCGAGCGCTGGGTCTGGGCGCCGACCTACTTCCCCGATTCCGCCGAGATCGCCGGCGCCGAGACTATTGTGGCAAGCGAAGGCGCGGAACTCCCGGAGTACCAAATCAGGCTACGCTCCGCGCCCATGTACCGCCTGCGCGGTACAGTTTCGGACGAGGAAGGCAAGCCCGCCTCCGGCGCCGCCGTATGGATTCTTTCCGAAATCGGTTGGGGCCCCGCGGAAGCGCAAGTCGCCTCCGGTCCCGATGGCGGTTTCGAGTTCCCCTCCGTGCGCGCCGGCCAATGGCAAATCGCCGTGGAAGCGAAGCGTGGCAATGCCATCCTAAAGGGCTTCATGCAAGTTTACATGCCGCAGCACGATTTGGAAGACGTCGCCGTGCGGGTGACGCCGCCATTCACGCTGGATTCAGTTGCCGAAGGGCTTCCCGATAATGCGACGGGGCCGTCTGTCTCGCTGATTCCGCTGGCCGGTCCCTACGAGCAGCGAGCCAATTCCAGGCGGCGGCCCAACGGCACACGGCAGTTCGAGGATGTCTACGCGGAGCAGTACCGGGTTGGGCAGTGGGGAGTGCTCCCGGGCTACTACCTGAAGTCGATTCTGCTGGGAGAGCAGGATGTGACTGGCAGGGTTGTGGATCTGACGCCCCAGTCGCCGCTCCTGAAGCTTATCTACAGACCCAATGCCGCCAGGGCTTTGGGAACCGTCGAGAACGGAGCCGGTGTCAAGGTCGTGTTGGTCGATGCCGCCCAGGACGAATTTGTCCCTGGTCAGGACATCCGCGTAGCGGTGTGCGACGGGCGGGGGCGCTTCACTATCGAGGGTCTTCGTCCCGCGACGTATTACGCTTTCGCGTTCGCCATCGGCAGCGTGAACACCGGAGCCGTCAGAGAAGCTGTTTTCCTGCTCGGGCTCTCACGCCAGGCACAGACCATCCGCTTGGGGGAAAGCGAAACGGCCAACCTCGAGCTCCACATCACACCGTTTCCACTTGCGTTGCAGCGGCCATAAGTGCCGCTGCTTCTTGCATAACCCGCGGAAGGTATCGCTCCGGGCGAGGATCAGTTCGAACGCCCGTTCCGC